>NZ_JBFAXR010000038.1:0-67941 GCF_040680895.1 Streptomyces sp. NPDC051940
TGGTCCCGCCGTACCGCGACCGGCGCCCGCTGGACGTGACGGACCTGGACGCGCTCCAGTTCGGCGGGGACGCGGGCGCCCCGGTGATCCTCGGCGGGGGCGGGTCGACAGGCTCGCCCCCGCTGCCGTCGTACAAGCTGGGATCGGACACGTCTGGAGACTCCTGTGACCCACCGCGCGCCCATGATCGCCGTCACCGAGGCCGAGCTCGGCGAGCTGCGCTCACGACTGCTCCGCACCCGCTGGCCGACCCCCTGGCCCGACACCGGATGGGAGGCCGGCACCGACCCCGGCGAACTGCGCCGCCTCGTCGCCCACTGGGCCTCCGACTACGACTGGCGCGCCCAGGAAGCCGCCATCAACGCCCTGCCGTCCCACCTCGCGGACATCGACGGAACTCCCGTGCACTACCTCCGCTTCGACGGCGAGCACCCCGGCGCCCTGCCGATCGTCCTGACGAACGGATGGCCCAGCTCCTTCCTCGAACTGACCACCCTCGCCCGCCGGCTCGCCACGCCGTCGCGGTACGGAGGCGACGCCGGGGACGCGTTCACGGTCATCGTGCCCTCGCTGCCCGGGTTCGCCTTCTCACCGCAGCGGCCCTCGCTCGCCGGGGCGCCGCAGACCCATGAGATCTGGCACCGGCTCATGCACGGCGAACTCGGCTTCGAGCGCTACGCCGCGCACGGCGGCGATCTGGGCGCCGGCATCACCTCCCGGCTCGGCGAGGCCCACCCCGAGGCGGTGGCCGGCATCCACCTGCTGGCGGTCGCCGCCCCGGCCGCCTACGACCCCGCCGGTGTCACGCCCGAGGAGCAGGAGTACCTCGACTCCGTCGCGCGGTGGTCCGCCGACGAGGGCGGATACCAGCACCAGCAGAGCACGCGCCCTCTCACCCTGAGCTACGGGCTGGCCGACTCGCCGGCCGGGCTGCTCGCCTGGATGGTGGAGAAGTACCGCGCGTGGAGCGACTGCGGGGGCGATCTGTCGTCACGGTTCAGCGACGACTACCTCCTCACGCAGGCGTCGCTCTACTGGTTCACCGGGACGGTCTCCACGTCCTTCCGGCCCTACTACGAATACGCCCGGGGGCTGACGCGGCGAGTGGAGCGGGTCGACGTACCCACCGCGCTCGCGGTGTTCCCCGCCGACCTCACCCGGCCGCCGCGCAGCTGGACCGAGCGCACGTACCACGTCACCCGGTACACCCGCATGCCCCGCGGCGGCCACTTCGCCGCCCACGAGGAACCGGAGCTCCTCGCGCACGACATCACGGAGTTCTTCCGCGCGCTGCGGTGAACATCGGGGGTGCGGCTACCGGTCGCCGACCGCCGGCGGGTAGGAGGCGAGGAGGTCGACGATGGCGGCGTGGCCGGTCTGGATGTCTGTCCACACGCGCGGTTCGCCGCCGCGCAGCACCTCGGCCACCAGCACCGCCGAGTCGTCCTCGGCGAACTCCTCGCGGACCACCACCCGGTCGCCGGGCAGCGCCTCGGCCAGGATGCGGGCGCGATGGCGGACCTCCCTGCGCAGGTCGACGCCCACCCAGGGCCGCGCCGCCTCCCGGGCGGTCAGCCCCTCGTCGTCGCGGGCCGTGGTGTCGGCGCCGGCCTGCACGAGCGCCTCGACGACCTGCAACGAGCCGCGGGCGGCCGCGCGGTGCAGCGGGGTACGCCCGGCCTCGTCGGCGACGGAGGTGTCGGCGCCGTGGCCGAGCAGCAGCCGCAGGGTCGAGGTGTGCCCGTTCTCGGCGGCCCACAGAAGCGCGGTGTTGCCGTCCCACTCCCGCAGGTTCACGTCGGCGCCCGCGGTGATCAGCTCGGCCACGGCCTCCGTGTGCCCCCAGCAGGCGGCCGCGCACAGGGGCAGCCCGTCCTCGTCCTGCGGCCCGGGCGCGTCGGGATCGGCCCCGTGCCGCAGCAGCACGCGCACCAGATCGGACCGCCCCTCGACGGCCGCCTCGTACAACGCCGCCCGCAGCCGCTCGGGCGGGTCGTCGCCCTGCTCGAGCAACTGGGTGAGGACCCGGAGGTCCCCCTCGTAGACGGCTTCGAGTAGCTCGGCGCTGCGGTCCATGGGGTTCAGTATCGAAGGCTCACCGGGGGCGGGGGCGGGCGGCGCGCCGTTCCGGTGATCCGCGGGCGGGCTTCGCGGCCGGCGGGGGTGCGAGACCTCGGCCTCGGCGGGGAGCAGCTCGCCGAGATCCTCCCCGCCGGCCCGTGCGCGCTAACTGTCGCGGCGGGGCCGGCTTCCCGCGCCGAGATCCCATGTCCGGAGTTCGCGTTGCGCGGTCCCGTTGTTGCCGAGCTGGAAGACGGCGAAGGCGGCCGGGTGGAACGCGAAGGCGTCGAAGGGCCCGCTCTCCAGATCGGCGAGGAAGTCGAGTCCGGCAAGGCCGACGGTGACGTGCGCGATGAAGTTCTCGCCGCTGTGATCGGGCACATACCGCTCGACATACTCGATGGTGTTCTCGTTGATCTCAGGCTCCTGCTCCGTGATCACGTAGGCGTCGGCGGTCCCGCCCTGCGCGACGAACGGCTCGACCGCGACGATCAGCGAGCGCTGCAGGTCGAGTACCCCTTGACCCGGCTGGACAACGATGCCGGCGAGACCTACCCCGGGGTAGGAAGCGACCTCCATGTGAGCAACCTTGACTCCGCGCAGCTGGAGCGAACCCTGATCCGCCGCGCCGATCACGCCCGCGACCGCGTCGAAGACGCGTTCGAGCTCGCTGGTGCGGACGTAACGCTGCAGCAGCGTGATGTGGGGCCGGTGCCGGGCATCGAGCGCGAAGCCGTCGGGAACGCTGGTGCGCATCTGCGCGTTCAGCGCCCCGGCCTGCTCCAGCATCGTCTCGTCCGGGAGCATGAGGATGTCGACGGCGGTGAGGTCGCTCATCAGAAGACCACTTTCCAGTCGTTCTTGATGCTGACCAGGGTCCATCCCTGGCGCTTCGCCTCCCCCACCGATTTCTCGGCAGCGGCCGTATAGGCGAATTCGCGCTCCTCGTCGTCGTGGACGAGGAGCATCGCGAACGTCGCGCACTCCAGCATCTCGATGTCGACGTCCGCGTTGCCGCCCGCGAAGGCCGGCATCCGGCCGGTCGTGGCGAAGATGTGCTCGGGCTTCCCCGGGCCCAGGGCGATCCCGCCCAGCACCTTGTCGGTCCGGTAGAGCTCGCCGTCCCGGTACTCGTACTGAGCGGCCGTCCCGATTACGTCCTCCCTGTTGAGGCCCCAGGCGTCCTCGGCGATCACCCGCATGAAGTCCCGGCCTCCTCCAGAGCAGACGAAGATCCGGAACTCGCACGACCTCAGCAGGTCGAAGAGTTCCAGCATCGGCCTGTAGACCAGCTCGGTGTAGCGCACGCCGAAACGCTCGGACTTCGCACCGTCCAGGTACCGCAGCACCTCGGCGTCGAACTCGCCTGGCGTCGCCCCGTGCCAGTTGCGGGCGAGCGCCTCCTCAAGTGCCATGATCGCGTCCGGGTGCTGCTGACCCACCGCTGCGAAGAAGTCGTGGTCCTGCTCGAGGATCGCCTTGTAGGGCTGCTTCTCGGCCAGCGAGGAATCCTGCCGGCCCGCCGCCGCCAGAGCACGGAAGATGAAGTCCAGCTGAACCGGCAACGGCTGCTCGACCCAGAGAGTGCCGTCATTGTCGAACACCGCCACCCGCGCCGCAGGCTCCAGATACCCGTCACCGGGGGGTCGTCACCCGGCGAACGAACTCGACAATGGCCCGCTTCGCAGTCCCGTCGTTCCAGCTCGCAAGCATTTCATCCATGCAGTGTCCTTCCGTTGCCTCGGCGCACCTCCGGACGTGGTGAGTTCGCCGACGCCATCCACATCGGAGGTCTTGGTCGCCCACGCTAATCTCCGGCTGACCATTCACAGCAGATCCCACCGTCTCGCCGTGTCGCCGCCCGACATGGGCCCGGCCGTCCCGGGTGTTACGCCTCGGCCGTGCCGGGTTCCCTGCCTGAGGATTCCTGGTAGACGTCCGCGTAGGTGCGGGAGTCCTTGATCAGGTCGTCGCAGAACGCGGCGACGTCGTTGCCGATGAGCTGCACGACCCCCTTGCCCGCCGCGGCGCCTTCCTCGAAGAAGTCGACGATCCCGGGGAGTACGTCGGGCAGGTCGACCGGTCCGACCTTGAACAGGTACTTCTGCATCTCCCTGTAGACGATCCGGTAGTCCTGAGGGAGCGCTTTGACCCGGGCCATGTGCGCCCGCCACTGCTTCTTGCCCTCGATGATGTCCTGGATGCTCACGTCAGCCTCCCAGCCGGCTCAGCTTCTTCGCGACGTTCCTGTTCAACTGCTCGCGCCACCGGTCGCGATAGGTTCGGGCCCCTTCCCCACCGGCCAGTGCCGTGCAGAAGCCCCCGATGTCGTCGCCGAGCACCTCGTGGACGCTCTGCCCGTCCGCCGCTGCCGCCTCCAGCAGTCCCAGGGCACCGTCGAGGATCGGCATCAGGTTGCGGCCGGTGAAGTCCCCGTAGGGGAAGAGGTGGGCGATGATCTCCCCCCACGCCGCCCGGTAGTCGTCCGGCAGGGCCTCGGCCCGGGCTTCGAACGCCTTCCATTCCCTGGTGAGATCGCTGCCGGTGATCCTCTCCCAGAAGTTCATCTCCCGCCCTCCTTGAGCTTGTTGATGCGCGACGAGACGTACTGCCATTTCGCCCAGAACTTGGCGAGTTCCGCGCGTCCGGCGTCGTTGAGCGTGTAGAACTTGCGCGGCGGACCGACTCCGGATGGTCGTTTCGCCACCTGGACGAGCCGGTTCCTCTCCAGTCTCAGCAAGATGGTGTAGACCGTCCCCTCGACGACGTCGGCGAAGCCGAGCTCGTTCAGCCGACGGGTGATGGCGTACCCGTAGGTCTCCTCACCGCCGATGATCTCGAGCACGCACCCTTCGAGCGTGCCCTTCAGCATCTCCGTCAGGTCCTCCATCCCGAATCCTCCTCGACCCCTCGCAGTACTGCGTAGCACTGAGTACCACTACAAAGTATCACCGAGTAGTGGGGGGGATGGCAGTGCGACGAGGGGCGATCATCCCGGCCCGCCCTCGCGCAGACGCCGAAGCGGGCGGAGCGATCAGTCGGGCATGGGCTCCGCGTAGTGCCGGAACTGCTTGCGGTCGGTGTGGATGGCGTACAGGCGCTCGGCCAGCACCGCCGGGCTGGAGTGCTCGGCGTCCGGGCTGATGACCCCGGGGATGATCAGCTGTGCGGCGTGGATGTTCCACGGGGCGAGCACGTCGTGGAGCATCCGGGCGTAGGCGCTCTCCGCGGCGAAGGCGATCGAGGTGCCGGCCCGCTCGGGGTTCGGGCGTACGGCGCTGCCGCCGTTGACGAACAGCAGCGTGCCGCGGCCGAGCGCCCGCATCCCCGGCAGGACGGTGTTGACGCAGGTGAGCGGGCCCCTGACGGAGAAGGCCAGCGGGGCGTAGAGATCGGACGCGCCGGTTTCGAGGACCGGCTTCATGAAGTCCGGCGGGGGTACCGGGCTGTACTGGAGGATCTCGACCGGCCCGAGCGTCTCGGTGGCCTCCTGAAGGGCGTCGACGAGGGAGTCGGGGTCCAGGACGTCGGCGGCGAACCCGCGGGCCTGGATGCCGTTGCTGCCCAGTTCGGCCGCCAGTTCGTCCAGGCGCTCGGCGCCGCGGGAGAGGAGCGCGACGCTGTGCCCGGCAGCACCGAATCGCCGGGCGCTGGCGAGCCCGAGGCCGGGGCCTGCGCCGATGAGAGCGTACGTGGTCACGGTGAGTCCTTTCGCGAGCTGTATACGAGGTGCGGGCCCGCGCCGGCGGTATGTCAGGGCTTGGGCAGCGCCCTGATCTCTTTGCGGAGGCCGCTCACGATCGAGCCTCACACAGGGGAGCAGGGGCGGAAAGCGGAGGAGACCCTCCGGGTAGGGCTCACCGCGTCGCCGCCCGCACCGTGGTGGGCGTACGGGACCCGCCGCGCGCCCGCGGCAGTCAGAAGGTGGCGATCGGGTTGACCGGGCTGCCCGACGTGCCGGCGAGGCGGACCGGTGCGACGGCGAGGTGGAAGTCCCACTGGCCGAGGTCGGCAGCCGTCGCCGCGCACGCCTCCAGGTCGCAGTTGTCGAGCATCCACAGACCCATCGCGACGAGGCTCACCGCGTGCACCGGCATCAACACCTCTTCGTACCCCGACGGCTGGACGTCCTGGGGAGTGTCGGCGCCGATCAGCGCGACCCCCCGTTCGTGCAGCCACGGCAGGCAGGACGCGTGCCAGCCGGCCTGCGTGACGCCGCCGGCCGTACCGCCCTCGTGGCGGGCGCGGCCCTGGCCGGTCCGCAGGAGTACCGCGTCGCCGGGTCGCACCCGCACACCCTGGCGACGCTCGGCCTCCTCGAGATCGGCGGGGAACACACCCTGTCCCGGTTCCAGCCACGGCGCATCGCGCACCCGCGCGACGTCCAGCAGCACCCCACGCGTGATGATCCCGTTCGCCGCCGCCGTGACGGCCGCCCACGCCGATCCCGTCGCCGCGTCGACCAACGAGTGCGAGCGCCCGTTGTACATCGCGCCGTCCCAGAAGATGTGGCACGGCGAGTCGAGGTGGGTGAGGGTGTTGCCGTGGAACGTGATGCCGAGCCGCTCGGACGAGAAGCCCCAGCGCCGGTCGGCATGGAATGCGGGCGGCATGTTCTCGGCACCGGGCATGTCGACGGCGTACGGGCACGTCGTCGTCGACCGTTCCATGTCCGCCGGTACGGCGACCTCCCATGCGCACGACACGCTCCTGCCGTGGCGTACGGCTCGCGCCGCCGCCAGCCGTACGCCGTCGGTGATGTGGTTCAGCGTGCCGAGCTCGTCGTCGTCGCCCCACCGTCCCCAGTTCGACAGCGTGCGGAAGTATCCGAGCACGTCGTCCTGCGTGGGCATCGGTCGCCCTGCCGTCATCCCAGCATCGACTCCTCCGGTCACGCGGTTCCGGGCACCAAGGCAGGCTACGGCACACCCGTGATGGCGTGTTGCCGCCTGCGGCAGATAGGGGGAACGCTCCGCTCGATGGCCCAGCGGCGCGGACTTCTACGTCCCGAAGGGCGACCCGTGGCACCGAAAACGACTGGCTCCGCCATGGAAGTCCTCCCTACGCTCGGCCGATGAGCGCCGCGTCCAGTGAGCCCGCATCCGATCTGCTCTTCGTCACCGGGCCGCCGGCGGTCGGCAAGATGACGGTCGGGCAGGAGATCGCCGACCGGACGGGGTTCCGGCTGCTGCACAACCACCTGACCATCGAGCCCGTCCTGCAGCTCTTCCCCTTCGGCAGTGCCCCGTTCAAGCGCCTGGTCGGCGACTTCCGCCGGCGGTTGGTCGAGGAGGCGGCGGCGAGTGACCTGCCGGGCCTGATCTTCACCTATGTGTGGGCCCACGACGTACCCGAAGACCACGCGGTCGTGGAGCGTTACGCCCAGTGCTTCCGCGTACGAGGGGGCCGCGTGCTGCATCTGGAGCTCACCGCCGAGCTGCGGGAGCGGCTCAGCCGCAACACCGGGCCTTCGCGGCTCGCCGCCAAGCCGTCCAAGCGGAACGTCGACGCCTCCCGCCGCAACCTGCTCGACCTCGACGCCCGCCACCGCCTCAACTCCGAGCCCGGCGAGCTCGACGGCTGGGCGGATGCCAGTCTGCGGATCGACAACACGCACCGCTCCCCGCAGGACGTCGCCAACGAGGCCATCGACCACTTCGGCCTCGCTGTGCCTCGCGAAGCACCTTGAGGCGAACCCGGGATCGAGATCCGTTGTCGCCGCCGGTGGCCGCGGGTATCACCCGCTCGGTGGCTGGGAGCCGTCCTGGTCCTTGTCCTGCTGCTGGGACTGCTGGGACTGGCTGGGGGCGCCGGCGATGGCGTTCTGGAAGCGGGTGCGGAGGCCGTTCCAGCGGGCGTCGTGACGGTCCGCGCGGCGGGTGGCGCGGGTGAGCTTGTGCGGGCGGCGGCCGTAGAAGCGGTGCGCCCAGGGTGAGGTGGGACGGGCGAGGCGGATCGCGCCGATCGCCCCGACCACGGGGATGACCACGCCGATCACGCCCATGCGGAACTTGCCCTTGGCGAACGCGACCACGGCGATGAGGGTCCCGATGATGAGGTTCACCGACCACACGGCCAGCCCCTGCTCCTCCGGCCCCCCTCCGTCGTCCACGTCGAAGGGGGACGAGCCCAGCAGCACCATGCCGACGACCACGACCGTCAGCACGGTGACCTCGACCGAGGTGCGGCCCTGCTCGCTCCAGTAGACGTCGTGCAGGTGGACGATCAGGGCGAACTCGTCCAGCACCAGACCGGTGCCCATACCGAACACGACGGCGGCCACGGACCTGGCGACCACGTCCTCCCCCACGAAGATCGCGCCGAAGCCCCCGATCACCATGAGGACGACTCCCGGCACCACATGGTGGATGTGCATCCCGCCGGGGTTGACGTTCCGGAACGGTCCCCGCCCGGCGCGGATCATGCGGGTGATGCCGCGGGTGACGAGGAAGGTGACCACCAGGGCCGCCAGCGCCAGCAGCGGGGGCACCCGGCTGGTGTCGACCATGGTGAGGGTGAGCCGGCCGTCAGCCATGCCGCGTGTGCGCCTTTCGCCTTGATCCATGGGCCTTTCCGGATCATTGTGGCGAAAGGCGCGACGGACCGCCCGCCGCCTCGCCGCACAGCGGGCGTACGCCCCGTGATCCGGCAAGGGTGGTCAACTCCCCGAGGGCCCCGCCGGTGGCGGCTCCTGCGTGCCGGCCTCCCGCAGATCGGCCAGCAGTTCCGCCTGGCCGGCCAGCACCCCGGACAGGATCGCCCGGGCCACCCGCAGCAGTTCGGCCACCTGCGGAGAGGTCAGCGAGTAGTACACCGTCGAACCCTGCCGGCGGGATGCGACCAGGTTCGCCCGCCGCAACACCGCCAGCTGCTGGGACAGATGGGCCGGCTCCACGCCGATCTCGGGCAGCATCTCGGCGACCGCGTGCTCGCGGACACTGAGCAGCTCGAGCACGCGGATGCGGACCGGGTGTCCCAGGGTTTTGAAGAAGTCCGCCTTCAGTTGGTAGAGCGGTGCGCTCACGGCGACATCTCCTCCCGAGGGGAGAAGGACCGGCGCCGCGTCCGGCCCGGCATCGCGCGTCGCATCCACCCGAGCGTCTTTGGCATGCCGCCCATCTTGACCCGGATCGATCGGGCTCATGACCCGGACACGGGCAGGAGGCAGTGCCGCGGGCGAACGCGGACGTGCCGGCGCTGCCCCGGGGTCAGCGGGCGGTCTCCTCGCGGGGGCTGTGCTGGACGGGCAGGATCCCGGCGGACTGCAGACGGCCCCGGGCGGCGCGGATCGCGTCCGGGGTGGTGGGGTACTCGCCGCCCTCGCGGCGTAGCAGGTCCAGCGCACCGACGGAGTCCAGCACGCGGTGCTGTCCGGGGCGTATCCCCGAGATCAGCACCGCGATCCCGCGCCGGTTCAGCTTCTCGACCGCGTCCTTGAGCACCTGCGCACCGGTCGCGTCCATCGTCGTCACCCGGGACATCCGCAGGATCACCACCCGCACGTCGGCGACCTCGCTCAGCTCCAGCAGAAACCGGTGGGCGGCGGCGAAGAACAGCGGTCCGTCCAGCCGGTACGCCACGATGTGCTCCGCCAGCAGCGCCCGCTCCTCCTCGGAGTGCGCACCGGGCAGCTCGCCGGCGACGTCGACCTCGTCGAGCCGGACCTGCTCGGCCACGGCACGCAGCGCCAGCGCCCCGGCCACCACCAGGCCGATGATCACGGCGTAGACCAGGTCCAGCGCCAGGGTGGCCGCGGCGGTCAGAACGAAGACCACGGCGTCGGAGCGCGTGGCCCGGGTCATCGCCCGCACGCTGCCGACCTCGACCATCCGCACCGCGGTGGCCAGCAGCACGCCGGCCAGCGCGGCGAGCGGGATCTGCGACACCAGCGGCGCCGCGGCGAAAACGATCACCGCGAGCACGGCGGCGTGGGTGAGCGCGGCCAGCCGGGAGCGGGCTCCGGTACGCACGTTGACCGCCGTACGGGCGATCGCGGCGGTGGCCGGGACCCCGCCGAACATCGGCGCCGCCAGGTTCGCGATGCCCTGGCCGAACAGCTCCCGGTCCGGGTCGTGCTTCTGGCCGACCGTCATGCCGTCCGCCACGGTCGCCGACAGCAGCGACTCCAGCGCGGCCAGCGCCGCGACCGCCACGGCGGGGGCGAGCAGCGACGACAGGGCGGTCGGGTCGAGGAAGCCGAGCGACGGCGCGGGCAGCCCGGCCGGCAGGTCGCCGATCGGCGTCGCGTCCAGGCCGATCAGGCGTACGGCCAGGGTGGCACCGACCACGGCGAGGAGGGAGAACGGGACGGTGGGCCGCCGGCGCGCTCCGACCAGCATGACCGCGGCGACCCCGAGCGACAGACCCAGCGCGGTCCAGTCCGGTGACGAGGCGAAGTCCGTGATCGCCCGCCAGGCCACGAGGAGCACCCGCTCGCCCTCCGGCCTGGCCACCCCGAGTGCGTCCGGGACCTGCTGCAGGCCGATCACGGCCGCGATGCCCAGGGTGAAGCCCTCCACCACCGGGGCCGGGATGTACCGCATGTACTTCCCGGCACGGGCGAGGGCCAGACCGATCAGCATCAGGCCGGCCAGGAAGCCCACCGCCAGCACGCCGCCGGCCCCGTACCGGGCCACGATCGGCACCAGCACCACCGTCATCGCGCCGGTGGGCCCGGACACCTGAAGGTTCGAGCCGCCGAAGAGCGCCGCCAGGGCGCCGGCCACCACGGCCGTCGCGAGCCCCGCCTGCGCGCCCAGTCCGGAGGAGACGCCGAAACCCAGCGCCAGCGGCAACGCCACGATCGCGACCGTGAGCCCGGCCAGCAGGTCCCGCCTCGGGTTCCGGCGCATGGCGGCGAAGTCGGCCGGGGCGGGCAGGAGGGAACGCACCGGGCGCCAGGCCCGGCCGAGCAGCGCATTCACCCCGCGCCGACCTCGGCTTCCCGCAGCTCGGCCAGCAGCTCCCCCTGCCCCGCCAGCATCTCGGTGAGGATCCTCCGCGCGGCGCGCAGCAGCTCGGCGACATCCCCGCCCGCCAGCTCGTACACCACGCTGCCGCTCTCCCGGGTGGAGCGCACGATGCCGGAGCGGCGCAGCACGGCCAGCTGCTGCGAGAGCGTCGGCGGCTCCACCTCGATCGCCGCCAGCAGGTCCCGGACCGGCAGCGGGCCGTCCTGCAGCAGCTCCAGCACGCGGATGCGCACCGGATGCCCCAGCATCCGGAAGAACTCGGCCTTGGCCTGGTACAGCGGCACCGACACGAAACCGCCACTCCCCTCACATGCGTCACCGGCGGCGAACTCCGACGGACACACTATCTAGCCAATTGCATAATTTTGCAATTTGCCATTCCGGCGGATGGTCCACCTATGCTGGTGACGTGAACGAGAACCTTCCGCCCTGCCCGGAGTGCTCCAGCGAGCACACCTACGAGATGAACGCCCTGATGGTGTGCCCGGAGTGCGGCCACGAATGGGTGCCCGCCGCCGACGGCGGGACCGGGCCGGACACCGCGGACGCACCTGTGGTGAAGGACGCCGTCGGCAACGCGTTGCGGGACGGCGACACCGTCACCGTGGTCAAGACGCTGAAGGTCAAGGGCAGCCCCTCGGGGATCAAGGCCGGCACCAAGGTCCGCAACATCCGACTGACCGACGGGGTCGACGGACACGACATCGACTGCAGGATCGACGGGTTCGGCGCCATGCAGCTGAAGTCCAGCGTGGTCAAGAAGGCGTGACCGGAGGCCCCGCTGAGGCTCTCCCACGTGAACGGTGGCGACCGGCGAAGGGCCGCTCAGGTTCTTTCAATGTGAACGCGAAGTGGCCCGTACGGCCTGTTCGGTGACCCGCAGTCGAACCGAACCGCATCCCCGGAACCCTTCAACTCGCCTGCCCCGTAAGCCCCGTTAGTGTGTCCCCGGCACAGAGGGAACCAACCTCGAATCGGGGAGTACGCGATGGCGGGCGAAGGTCGGGCGGACGACGGCGGCAGGATGATCGCCGGCCGCTACCGCACGGTGGCGATGCTGGGGCGCGGCGGGATGGGCACCGTCTGGCGGGCCGTCGACGAGACGCTGGGACGCCAGGTCGCGGTCAAGGAGCTGCATCCCCCCGCCGGAGCGGACGCGGCCGCGGCGCTGGCCGGGCTGCAGCGCCGTATGCAGCGTGAGGCGCGGGCGGCGGCGCGGATCAACCACCCCGGCGTGGTGTCCGTGCACGATGTCACCGAGCACGAGGGCCACCCCGTCATCGTGATGGAGCTGGTCGAGGGCGAGTCGCTCGCCGACGTGATGCGCCGCGACGGCGTCCTCGATCCCCTGGACGCGGCCGGGATCGGCGCCAGGGTCTCCGAGGCCCTGGCCGCCGCCCACGAGGTCGGCGTGCTGCACCGCGATGTCAAGCCCGGCAACATCCTGCTCGAAAAGGGCGGCCGGGTGGTGCTGACCGACTTCGGTATCGCCGCCATCGACGACGCCGGCGACGCCGACACCCTGACCGGCCACGGCGAACTCGTCGGCTCCCTCGACTACCTCGCGCCTGAACGGGCCCGCGGGACGCAGCCGGGTCCGCCCTCCGACCTGTGGTCACTGGGCGCCACGCTGTACGCCGCGGTGGAGGGCGGGACCCCGTTCCGCAGCTCGTCCACCTGGTCCACCATCACCGCGATCGTCGTCCAGCCGCTGCCCGAGCCGCGCCGGGCCGGGCCGCTCGCGCCGGTCCTGCACGCGCTGATGGCCAAGGATCCCGGATCCCGTCCGGACGCCACGCAGGCGGCGCGGCTGCTCGCCGCGGTCGCGGCGGCCGAGCCCCTGCCCACCGACGCGACCGGGACGGTGCGCCTCGGCCGCCCGGCCCCGCCGGCGTATGCGTCGGAGGCGCCCTCCCCGCCCATACCGGCGGGGTCCTTCGGACCGCCGCCCGCCGCCCCCGACCAGGACACCGCCCCGGCGGTGACGCCCCGCGCGACGCACACATCCGGCGTCTCCCCCGCCGGCCCCCGGCCGCGCCGCCGCGGGCCGGCGATCGCCGCGGCCGCCGCCGCCGTGCTCGTCGTCGGCGGCGGCGTCACGTATCTGGCGGTCGACAACGGCGCCGACGCGAACGCGGGGGCTCCCGCCGACGCCACACCCACACAGTCGGGCGGGCCGTCGTCGCAGGACCCCGGCGGCGCCTCCTCGAAGCGCCTCAGCAGCCCGTCCGCGGACGGCGGCAAGGGGAAGAAGGGCGCGGGCGGCACGGCAGCCTCCCGCAGTGCCGAACCCGCGGACAACCACTCCCCCACCGCCGGCAGTTCACCGACCGCGTCGAACGCACCAGCCCCGGAGCCCTCGGCAGCCGACTCCGGTGACGAGTTCGTCAACACCAAGAGCGGGAAGTGCCTGTCCCTCGACGGCACCGCCAACGGCACCCCCGTCGTCCAGCGGACCTGCTCCGGGGGCGCGGAACAGCAGTGGCGCTGGGCAGGATCCGGCACGCTGCGGCACGTCACGTCCGGGAAGTGCCTGTCGGTCGACGACGGCGGCAGCACCGCCGACGGCGCCCGGGCCGTGCTGTGGACCTGCATCACGGACTGGGACGCACCGGAGCAGCGGTGGACCCGCACCTCGAGCGGTCAGATGAAGAACAGCAAGAGCAGCAAGTGCCTGTCGATCGCCGACGGCGGCAGCACCGCCGACGGCGCGGGGGCCATCCAGTGGAGCTGCATCACCGACTGGGACGCCCCCGAGCAGCGCTGGAAGCAGACCACCTGACCGCCGGGCCGTGACGGGCCGCGCCGGGTCAGAGCTGGAACTCGGCCGGTGAGACTCCCAGCGTTGCGCACGCCTCGCGGATGACCGTCTGCTCGGGCTGGGAGAAGTCGCCGTCCGCCGCCGCGATGACGATGCCGGTCTGGATCACCGCCCTCGCCTCGGTCGGCTTCTTGGCCGCCTTCGCGATGTCCCGCATGGCCTCGGCCCTGCCCTGCGCGAAGTCGCGGGTGAGCCGGTCCACGTGCGCGTTGAAGCGCTGGCGCAGCTGGTCGGGCGGGAAGTTCTGGAGTACGTCGTTGCTGAGGATCATCGACTCCACGTGCTGGCGCTCGGCCGGGTCCACATGGCCGTCGGCGGCGGCCACCAGCGCGCACATCGCCATGCTCGCGTCCCGGTACGCACCGCTCTTCAGCTCGGTCTTCAGCGAGCCGAGCTGCGTCTTGAGCGTGCTCACCAGCTGGGACCGGGCACCACTGCCGGAACCCCCGCCGTGGCGCTGCCCGCCCATCGGGGAACGCCCTCCCTGCGCCTGCTGGAGCGCTCTGGCCTGGTCCTTGAGCCGGTTCCACACTGCCATGCCTGGGTCACCTCGGTCTGCGTCTGCGTCATCGGTCCGGCCCGCGTGCGGGCGCTCACCGGATCAACGGCCGCGGCAAGGTAAAGGTTCCACCAAGCCAGGTGGTCCGCCGGGCGCGTGGTCACCGGGCAACGCGGTCAGCGCCCGGCGGTGGCGTCCCCGATCGCCTCGTCCAGGATCGCCAGGCCCAGCGCCAGCTCGTCCTCGGTCGCGGTCAGCGGCGGCGCGATCCGGAAGACCCCGCCCATCCCCGGGAGCTGCACGATGTTCATGTGCAGGCCCAGCTCCAGGCAGCGCCGGGTGACCCGCGCGCCCAGTTCGTCCGAGCTCTGCTTCGTCTCCCGGTCCGCGACCAGTTCGAGACCGGCCAGCAGGCCCCGCCCGCGGATGTCGCCGACCACCGCGTGGCGTGCGGCGATGTCCTCCAGGCCGCGCCGCAGGAACGCGCCGAGCGTCCGCGCCCGCTCGTCGAGCCGGTCCCGGACCAGGACGTCGAGGACGGTGTTGCCGACCGCCGCCACCAGCGGGTCGGCGACGTGTGTGGTGTAGAACAGGAACCCCCGCTCGTACGCGTCCTGCTCGATCTCGGCACTGGTGATCACGGCCGCGAGAGGCAGGCCGGCGCCGAGCGTCTTGGAGAGCGTGAGGATGTCGGGGACCACGCCGTCGCGCTCGAACGCGTACCAGGTCCCGGTGCGGCACAGCCCGGTCTGGGCCTCGTCGAAGACCAGCAGCATGCCGCGCTCCCGGCATTTTGCCTGCAGGGCCGCGAAGTATCCGGGCGGCGGTTCGATGATGCCGCCGGAGCTGAGGACCGGCTCGACCAGGCACGCCGCCAGGCTCCCCGTCGACTGGGCGTCGATCAGGTCGAAGGCGAAGTCCAGTTGGCGGCGCCAGTCGAGTGCGCCGTCGGCCGTGGTGAAGTCGGGCCGGTACGCGTTCGGCACCGGGATGGCGAAGTTGCCGGGCGCGGCCGGGCCGTAGCCCTTGCGGCCCGCGCTGTACGTGGCGGACGCGGCGGCCTGCGTCATGCCGTGCCAGGACCGCGCGAAGGCCACGATCTCGTGCCGCCCGGTGACGAGTTTCGCCATCCGGACGGCGGCCTCGTTCGACTCGGCGCCGGTCGTCAGCAGCAGCGCCTTCTCCAGCGGCGCCGGCAGGGTGCCGGCCAGCCGCCGGGCGAGGTCGACCACCGGGCGGCTGAGCATGCCGCTGTAGAGGTGGTCCAGGGTCGCGACCTGCCGCTGGACGGTGGTGACGATCTCCGGGTGCGAGTGGCCGAGGATGGCGCTCATCTGGCCGGAGGTGAAGTCGAGGATCTTCCGGCCGTCGGCGGTGAACAGGAAGCTCCCCGCGGCCCGGTCGATGATCTCGCGGGTGAACTCGCCGCCGTAGCGGACGAGATGCCGTTCGGCATCGGACCAGAACGCTTCGGCGGGCGGCGCGGTGATCGTCGTAGCAGCCATGGACCCGACGCTAGGGCGCCTCCGAGCGACACGTCCATCTCACGTTTCCGGCTTTGCTGTACGGCTCGTCCGCACAAGGATGGCACCATGATGAATCCCTGGCGGCTGCGGCTGCTCAGCCAGCTGGACACACTGGGCACGGTCCGGGCCGTCGCCCAGGCCGCCCACCTCAGCCCGTCGAGCGTGTCCCAGCAACTGGCCGTGCTGGAGGCCGAGACCCGCACGCAGCTGCTGGAGCGCACGGGGCGGCGGGTGCGGCTCACCTCGGCCGGGCTGATCCTCGCGCGGCGGGCCCGGGCGATCCTCGATCACATGGACGGCGTCGAGGCGGAGCTGCGCGGGTTCGGCGACGAGCCCGCCGGGCTGGTGCGACTGGGGGCGTTCCAGAGCGCGATCCACAGCATGGCCGTGCCGGCGGTGACCCGACTGGCGAGCGAACACCCGCACCTCGAGGTCGAGTTGCTGGAGCTCGAGCCGCACGCGAGCGTGCCCGCGCTGCGCACCGGCGACGCGGACATCGTGATCACGACCACGGACTTCGACGAGCTGCCGCTGGGGCCCGACCTCGACTTCGTGACGCTGGCGACGGACCCCGTCCTGCTGGTCCTCCCGCCCGAGCACCCCGCGGCCCGGCGCGGCGCGGTGGACCTGGCCGCGTGCGCCGACGAGCCGTGGTCGTTCGACGTTCCGCAGTCGTACATGGCGAATCTCGCGCTGCGGCTGTGCCGGCAGGCGGGCTTCGAGCCGAAGGTGGTGTGCCGGTTCAGCAACTACATGATGTCCCTGCAGCACGTCGAGGCCGGTCTGTCGATCGCCCTGCTGCCCGGCCTGGCGGTCGACCGCCGGTATCGCGTCGCCACCCGGGAGCTCGGCTCCCCGGTCACGCGCACGATCACCGCGGCGGTACGTCGCGGGTCACCGCCTCGTGCGGCGGTCCGCGCAGTGCTGGACGCGCTGCGCCACCAGGAGCACGGCCGCGGCGCGGTGAGGCCCTGACGACGCCCGGCGGCCGTCTCAGGTGCCGTCAGCCGGCGTCGCCCAGGTGTTCCGCGGCCACCCGCTTCGGGACGACCATCCGCCAGGCGTCGATGACGATCTCCCGCATCTCGTCCGCGTCCAGCGCGCTCGTCCTCGCCTGCACCCAGTTGAAGCGCTCGTCCACCGGGTCCGGCATCAGGAACTTGTCCGGCTCGGCTGCGACGAGGTCAGCCCGTTCCTCCTTGGGGAAGGCAAAGCCCATCACCGTCTCGTCGCGGGAGAACGCGACGTAGACGATCCCGCGGACCCGGAACTTCACCCGGTCCCTGACGAGCGCCTCCTCCGTGCGCGGCAGGGCCCGTGCCACGGACCTGACGTCCTCGACTGTCACCGTCATACGGCCACGATCCCACGCCCGCTACTAGGCCGTGGTCTCCGGTTCGATCAGTCCCTGGCGGTAGGCGACCGCCACGGCCTCGGTGCGGCTGGCGGCGCCCAGCTTGGCCAGGATGTTGGAGACGTGGACGCTGGCCGTCTTGCCGCTGATGAACAGCTCCTCGCCGATACGGCGGTTGGTCAGGCCCCGGGCGAGCAGCAGCAGCACGTCGCGCTCGCGCGCCGTCAGGACGGACGCCTCGGGCTGGGGCCGGGCCTGCAGCCGGCCGCGCCGGATCAGGGCGTCGACGTCCTCCAGCAGTGGCCGCGCGCCGAGCGTGGCCGCCGTCTCGTGGGCGGACCGGGCACAGTCGGCCGCCTCCGTGCGACGGTCCGCGGCCAGCAGGGCCTCGGCCAGCCGGCTCTCGCAGCGGGCCCGTTCGTACGCGTCGCCGTACTCGGCGAAGGCGGCGACCGCCTTCTCCCAGGCACCGGTGTCCGCGCGCCCCGCCGCCCGGCTCTCCTCCGCCTCGGCGCGGGCCAGCCACGCCCTGCCCTCGGGGCCGTGGCCGTCCTCGCTCTTCTCGGCCGTGACCCGGGCCAGCGCGGCGAGTTCGGCCGCCGTGTCCGTCCAGCGGCGGACGCTCTCCTCGTCGCCGGTGAGGCGGCCGTCGCCGGCGGCGTCAGCGACGGCGGACAGGGCCAGCGCGGCGAGGCGGACGGCGATGTCGTGGTGCTCGAAGCCGGATCCCTCGGTGAGCCGGGCGATCGTGGACCGTACCTGTTCGACGGCCGCCTCGGGGTCGTGGCGCATGGCCGCGTCGTCGGTCAGCACGATTCCCGCGACGATCCAGGCCATCGTGTCGAAGGGCTGGGCTAGCAGCGCGCGGGCACCGTCCGCCGCGCCCTGCTCGCCGCGGCCCAGCGCGACGTACAGGGCGGGGCCGGTGACGAACGCCCCTGCCGCGGGCATCCGTTCCGCGTCGGCCCTGGCCGCGTTCGCGCAGTCGTCCCAGCGGCCGAGGGTGTAGAGCGCCAGGGACTGCAGGTAGCGCATCATCAGCGGATAGGGCGCCGTCAGCAGGCCGGCCCTGCGGGCGCGGTCGAGCCCCTCCGCGAGCCAGGTCAGGCACTCCTCCAGGACGCCGGACTCGAAGCAGCCGATGGCCAGGTTGAACAGCGCGCGCAGTTCGATGGAGTCGTTCTCGGCCCGCCGGGCCAGATCGCGGGCCTGCCGCAGCCGCAGTCTGCCCTCGGGCGTGCGGCGGCCCTCCCCCTCGAGGCCCACCAGGGAGATGGTCAGGTCGGCCTGGGCGTCGGGCATGCCGAGCGACTGCGCCTTGCCGAGCGCCTCGACGGCCACGCGGTGCGCGGTGTCCTCGTCGCCCACGTAGTTGGCGGCCATCACGTGCGTGGCGGCCGCCCAGACCCAGGTCCGCGAGGGCGGGTCGGGCGCGATCATGGCGAGGGCGTCGCTGCTGTGGGCGAAGGCGGCGGTCACGCTGTCGATGTCCATCAGCCGGCCGGCCAGGGTGTAGCGGACCCGGGCGGCCAGCTCGGAGTCGGCGTCGGAGCCCACGCGGGCCAGCGCCGCGCGGGTGAGGGAGACGGCGCGGTGGCTCTCGCCGGCGTGGGCGGCCGCGGCCGACGCGCGCAGGGTGAGGGTGATCTCGGTGAGGCCCGCCGTGTCGGGCCGCTCGGTTTCGTCGACCGCCTGCCACAGGTCGAGGGCGGCCTCGAGATGGCGGAGCTCCTCGGCCGGTGCGCCGATGTGGCGGGCGTACTCCGCCGCCTCGAGCGAGGCTTCGAGTGCGCCGGGCAGGTCGTGGCTGGCGCGCGCGTGGTGGGCGCGGGCGGCCGGGCGGCTGCGGGTGGCGGGCAGCTGGGCGAACACGCGGTGCAGGCGGACGCGCTCGCCTGGCAGCAGGTCGGTGTAGACCGCCTCCTGGATCAGTGCGTGCCGGAAGGCGTACGTGTCGCGCTCGGCGGTGGCTTCCACGGCACCCGGGCCGGAGACCAGGAGCCGCCGGCCGATCGCCTCGCGCAGGGCTGCCTCCAGTTCGTCGTCGGGGAGCTCGACGGCGGCGCGCAGGACCTCGTGCTCGACGCTGCGGCCCGCGACGGAGGCGGTGCGCAGCACCTGCTGGGCCGTACCGGAGAGTTGTTCGAAGCGGACGAGGAGGACGTCGGCCAGCCCGCTGGGCACGTCGGCCGAGCCGGGGCCGCCCGGATCGTCCGCGGTGGCGGCGAGCAGCTCCTCGGCGTAGAAGGCGTTGCCCTCGGCCCGTTCGACGATGCGGCGCACGGTGGGGTCGGGCAGCGGAGCCGTGCGCAGGGTGCGTACGAGCCGCTCCACGTCGCTGTCGGCGAGCGGCCGGAGCTCGAGCCGCTCGACGGCGGGCAGCCGGATCAGTTCGGCGAGGAGCGGGCGCAGGGGGTGGCGGCGGTGCAGGTCGTCGGTGCGGTAGGAGGCGACGACGGCCATCCGCTGGTGCGTGCCGCCGGCGCGTTGGAGGGTGGCGCGGCTGAGGAGGAAGCGCAGCAGGTCGCGGGTGGACTGGTCGGCCCAGTGCAGGTCCTCGAGGACGATCAGCAGCGGGGCGGCCTCGGCGAGGTCGGCGAGCAGCGCGGCGATGTCCTCGAAGAGACGCAGGCGCGCGTCGGCGTCGCGGCCGGCGCCGTCCGCGGCGGGCCGGCCGCCGATGAGCCGCTCGGCCAGCGTGTGCGAGGCCAGGATCGGAGCGAAGCGTTCGTCGGCGGCGAGGGTGCGGAAGATCTCGGTGAGGGGGAGGTAGGGCAGCCCCACGTCACCGAGGTCGACGCAGTGCCCCGTGACCACGGTCATCCCGGCCGCCGCGGCCCGGGTGGCGGTCTCGTCGAGCAGCCGGGTCTTGCCCACCCCGGCGTCGCCCGCGACGAGGACGGCGCGGGCCTCGCCCTCGCGGGCGCGGTCGAGCAGGCCGGTCAGACGGGACAGCTCGGCGTGGCGTCCGACGAGGGGTGATTCGGTGGGGAGTGGCACGGAGCCATGGTGTCACGGGGGGCCGACATCCGGTCCGGCCGCTCCCGCCCCCGGCCCGCGGGACGGCCCGCGGTCCGCCGCCCGGAGGCGCCCCGAGCCCGGGTGGGCGCAGAGCGCCGTGCCGGAGGTGTTCCCGCGAACGGTCCGGCGTGCGAACGTAACGGTATGGGCGAGCAGGTCGCGCGGCGCGAGTTCAGCCGGGAGGACCGGGCGCGATACCGGAGCAAAGTACGCCAGTGCCTCGATGTGTTCGCCGAGATGCTGCGCGGTGCCCGGTTCGACTCCGAGCGGCCGATGACCGGCCTGGAGATCGAGCTCAATCTCGTCGACGCGGGCGCCGAGCCCGCGATGCGCAACGCCGACGTGCTCGCGGCGATCGCCGACCCGGCCTTCCAGACCGAGCTGGGCCAGTTCAACGTGGAGATCAACCTGCCGCCCCGGCGGCTGGCCGGCGACGGCCCGGCCGCCTTCGAGCGGGACGTGCGCGCCAGCCTCAACGCGGCCGAGGAGAGGGCGCGTACGGTCGGCGCGCACATGGTCATGATCGGTATCCTGCCGACGCTGCGCCGCGCGCACATCACGCTCGGGTCGCTGTCGGCCAACCCCCGCTACGCCCTGCTGAACGAGCAGATCTTCGCGGCGCGCGGCGAGGACCTGGACATCCGCATCGACGGCGTGGACCGGCTCGCCGTGACCGCCGAGTCGATCGCTCCGGAGGCGGCCGCCACCAGCACCCAGTTCCATCTGCAGGTGAGCCCGCCGCAGTTCGCCGCGTACTGGAACGCCGCCCAGACGATCGCCGGGGTGCAGGTGGCGCTGGGCGCGAACGCCCCGTTCCTGTTCGGCCGGGAGCTGTGGCGCGAGACCCGGATCCCCCTGTTCGAGCAGGCCACCGACACCCGGCCGGAGGAGATCAAGGCGCAGGGCGTACGGCCGCGGGTGTGGTTCGGCGAGCGCTGGATCACCTCGGTGTTCGACCTGTTCGAGGAGAACGTCCGGTATTTCCCGGCGCTGCTGCCGATCTGCGACGAGGAGGACCCCGCCGGGACCCTGGCCCGGGGCGACACACCCCGGCTGCCCGAGCTGCGGCTGCACAACGGCACGGTGTACCGCTGGAACCGCCCCGTCTACGACGTGGTTCACGACCGGCCGCACCTGCGGGTGGAGAACCGGGTGCTGCCGGCCGGTCCCACGGTGGTCGACACCATGGCGAACGGCGCCTTCTACTTCGCCGTGGTCCGGATGCTGGCCGAGGCGGAGCGGCCCCTGTGGTCGCAGATGTCGTTCAGCGCGGCCGAGGAGAACTTCCACGCCTGCGCCCGGCACGGCATCGCGGCCACGGTGTACTGGCCGGGCCTCGGCTATCTGCCGGTGACCGAGCTGGTGCTGCGCCGCCTGCTGCCGATGGCGCACGAGGGGCTGGACCGCTGGGGCGTGGCCCCGGCCGAGCGCGACCGGCTGCTGCGCGTCATCGAGGGGCGCTGCCTGACCGGGCGCAACGGCGCGACCTGGCAGACGGAGACGGTGCACCGTCTCGAGGACGACGGCGACCTGGACCGGCGGGCCGCGCTGCACGCGATGCTCACGCGGTACATCGAACACATGCACGCGAACGTTCCCGTGCACGAGTGGCCCGTGCGCTGACCGCTGCACGCGTCGGCGCACGGGATGTGAGGGGCCGGCCCGTCCGACGGCGTGGGCCCGGCCCGGGTGTCTCCTTTACGGGGCGGGTTTCTACGGCTGGGGGGTGCGCTTGGCCGCCGTACCGGCGCACATCAGCCCCAGGACCACCGCGAGGCCGCCGATGATGACGTTGTTGAGGATGACCCCGGCGTCCGGGCTCTCCCCGACTACCCACGGGGCGACGACCATCCAGGCGCCGATCGCGCAGAACGCCCAGCTCAGGCCGTACATACGCTCAGGAGCCCGGGTGAATCCGAGGGCCAGCAAACAGATCGCGACGCCAACGATGAGGTTGTGCGTCACGAGGTCGGGCTGGCTCGTCGTGTAGTGGAGTATCCACGGGGACACGGCGCAGTACAGACCCAGCAGGAACACCGGCCCGTCCACGAGCGCCACATCGCGGCCGCCGAGCATGCGGGCGTACCTGTCCCGCATCTCGGAAGCGTCGGGGTGAGTGGTGATGTCACCTCTGGTGGTAGGCGAGATGTTGGTCATGACCCGTCTCCTTCGACTCGTAGACCCGACCACATCCAGCGTGGAGTACGGCTTATACCGTCTAGATATATTCTGCCCTTATTTCTTCCTTATGTGTAGAGGTCAGAAGCCCACACGATTCCTAACGGAATCTTGACGCCCCCCATACGGCGCCGCGCCGGGCCCGTTCACCCCCGCACGGAGGAGACTCGGCCCGACGGGAGAACCCGGTTTGCGACTGTATGTCGTCACACCAAAGCACCTGAATCCTCTTCTATGATCCAATTCCGCAGCAAAACCTCCATAACCGGTCAGATCACCCCTCAACACCCGCTCTCATCCACCGCACTGCGGCGGGTCTTCCCTGTTTACGCTGATCGGCGCCGTCCTTCCGTGACGAGCTGACACCCGTCCCTCGCCCCATCGGGAGCACATCCATGTCCGCGTCAGACACCGCCGGTACGAGCCGCCTGCGCGCCTGGATGCTCGAGGGGTTGTCGGACATGGGCCGGCACCAGAAGGGCACACAGGCGGAGCGCGGGAGCGCCCACAGGGGGCAGCGCTGGTGGCGGGTCATGTGCCTCACCGGCGTCGACTACTTCTCCACGCTCGGCTACCAGCCCGGCATCGCCGCGCTCGCCGCCGGGCTGCTGTCGCCCATCGCCACGATCGTGCTGGTCGTGGTCACCCTGGCGGGCGCGCTCCCCGTCTACCGCAGGGTGGCCGAGGAGAGCCCGCACGGGCAGGGCTCGATCTCGATGCTGGAGCGGCTGCTGTCGTTCTGGAAGGGCAAGCTCTTCGTCCTGACACTGCTCGGCTTCGCCGCCACCGACTTCCTCATCACGATCACCCTCTCCGCGGCCGACTCCTCCATCCACCTGCTGGAGAACCCCCACACGCCGGACTGGCTGCACGGGCGGCAGATGCTCGTCACGCTGCTGCTCATCGCGCTGCTCGGAGCGGTCTTCCTCAAGGGCTTCCTGGAGGCCATCGGCGTGGCCGTGGCGCTGGTCGGGGTGTATCTGGCGCTCAACGCGGTGATCGTGGTCAACGGCCTGTGGCACCTGGCCACCGAGTCGCATGTGATCAGCGACTGGTCCTCGGCGCTGACGGCCGAGCACGGCAACGTCGTGGCCATGGTCGGCGTCGCCCTGATCGTCTTCCCCAAGCTCGCGCTGGGGCTGTCCGGTTTCGAGACCGGCGTCGCGGTCATGCCGCACGTCGAGGGCGATGCCTCCGACACGGAGGAGCACCCCCGCGGGCGGATCCGCGGCGCCAAGAAGCTGCTCACCACCGCCGCGCTCATCATGAGCGGGTTCCTGATCACCTCCAGCTTCATCACCACGCTGCTGATCCCGGAGGAGGCGTTCGAACCCGGCGGTGCGGCCAACGGCCGCGCGCTCGCCTATCTGGCGCACGAGAACCTCGGCAGCGCCTTCGGCACCGTCTACGACGTCGCCACCATCGCCATCCTCTGGTTCGCCGGCGCCTCCGCGATGGCCGGGCTGCTCAACCTGATGCCGCAGTACCTGCCCCGCTACGGGATGGCCCCGCACTGGGCCCGCGCGGTACGTCCCATGGTGATCGTCTTCATTCTGGTGGCGTTCCTGGTCACCTGGATCTTCGACGCCGACGTCGACGCCCAGGGCGGCGCGTACGCCACCGGCGTGCTCGTCCTGATCTGCTCCGCGGCCATCGCGGTGACCATCGCCTCGCACCGGGCCGGACAACGGAAGTGGACCATCGCCTTCGCCGCGATCTCGGTGGCGTTCGTCTACACCACCGTCGTCAACGTCATCGAGCGGCCCGACGGCGTCAAGATCGGCGCCTGCTTCATCGCGGGCATCATCATCCTGTCCCTCGCCTCCCGGCTCGCCCGCGCCTTCGAACTGCGGGTCACCGGCGTGACCCTGGACCCGATGGCACAGCGGTTCGTCCGCGACATGTCCCACCGCACGCTGCGCTTCATCGCCAACGAGCCCGACGCGCGCGACGTCGCCGAGTACCGGGACAAGATCCAGCAGATCCGTGCCGACAACGACGTACCGCCGGAGGACGACCTGATCTTCGTCGAGGTCACCGTCCTCGACCCGTCGGAGTTCGAGGCCCATCTGCGGGTGTGCGGCGAGGTCCTGCACGACCGCTACCGCGTCCTGACCCTGGAGCACTCCTCCGTCCCCAACGCCCTGGCGGCCTTCCTCCTGCACGTGCGCGACCTCACCGACCAGCGCCCGCACATCTACTTCGAGTGGTCCGAGGGCAACCCGTTCGCCAACTTCCTGCGCTTCTTCCTCTTCGGCCAGGGCGAGGTCGCGCCCGTCACCCGCGAGGTACTCCGGGAGGCCGAACGCGACCGGTCGAGGCGCCCGCGCATCCACGTCGGCTGACCGCGCGGCGGGCGGGGCGCCGTTACGGCGCGGGCTTCGACGTGACCCGCCACAGGTCGCGCAGCAGCGCGATCTCGGCCATGTGGTGGATGAACTCGAAGACCGAGCCCGACAGCGCGGAGACGTAGGGCTCGTACGGGGCGGAGCTGTACGGGTACGCGCACAGGCCGACGGTGTCCAGCTGCTCCTCGGTGACCGATCCGACGCTGTCCCGCCAGCGGTCGACCACCGCCCAGAACCGCTCGAGGGTCTCGGCGGCGGACGGGCTGAAGTCCACCATCTGGTGGGGGTCCTGGCGGCGTTCGCCGAAGGTCCACTCCCAGTCTCCGGCGAACTCGTAGTGCAGATGCCCGAGCCGCCACGCGATCGTCGTGACCGGCGCCTCGTCGGGCTCGGGCTCACCGGTGTGGGCGAGGACCTCCTCGACCCTGGCGACGCCGACGCTCCAGTCGTCGGCGATCTGCTCGACGGTCATACCGCTCTCGACCTGCCGGGCGACCTCCGCGTACTCGCTCGCCGGGATGTCGGGGGCGCCGCGGTCGATGACCCAGGCGCCGGGTCCGAAGGCCCGAGCCGTCCTCGCCTCGCCCCGCGGCCGGATCGACCAGCAGCCGGGCACGGGCTCCCACAGGTACTCCTCGTCGCCGAGGCCGGTGAGCCGCACCTGGGCCATCTCCCGGGCCTTGTCGAACTGTTCGAGCAGAATGCCCAGCCGGTCGGTACGGCTGCCCTCGGTCTCCATGCCAGCTCCCTTCGGGGTCGTATGCCGTGCCGTACGGCACGGGCGGAAGCTAGCCGCTGAGGCAGCGCGGGCGCGACTGATTTCCCGGCCCGGCGACACACGTCGGTCAGCCTTCGGCCGACTGCCACCACAGCAGGTTCGCCGCCGAGTCGGCGACGGGTTCGATGAGCTCCCATGCCTCGGCGATCAGGCCGTCCTCCAGCCGCCAGATGTCGACGGCCGCGATCCCGGGGCCGCCGCCTTCGATCCAGCGGTGCGAGTGCAGGACGACGTGATCGCCGTCGGCCAGCACATGGCGGAGTTCGACCCTCAGTCCGGCCAGGGGGACGGCGCGGACGGCGGCGAGCCACTCGGCCTTGGTGGACGAGGTCGCGTCCGGCTTGTGGTGGATGAAGTCCTCGCTCAGCCGCCGCGCGAGCGCGTCGACGTCGCCCGTCCCGACCAGCTCCGCCAGGGTCTGTTCGACGATCTTCTTGTTCTCGGTGGTCATGCGCCCAGTGTTCGGCGCACTCCCGGCAGTTGTCGATGAACTCCCATTTCATGGCGCCCGGCGCCGCGAAGGGTAGCCTCGGTCAGCGTGGCGACGGTCGGGGAGCTTCTACGGCAGTGGCGGCATCGCCGGCGGATCAGCCAGCTCGATCTCGCGATCGCCGCCGACGTCTCGGCCCGCCATGTCAGCCTGGTCGAGACGGGCAAGTCCAACCCGAGCGCGGACATGGTCCTGCGGCTCGCGTCCCACCTCGACGTACCGCTGCGGGAACGCAACCGGCTGCTGCTCGCCGCGGGCTTCGCACCCCGGTACACCGAGCGGCCGCTCGACGGTGACGCGCTGTCGTCGGCACGTGACGCCGTCCGGCGGGTGCTGCGCGCGCACGAGCCGTATCCGGCGCTGGTCCTCGACCGCCGGTGGAACATCGTGCTGGCCAATCGCGCCGTGGACCCGTTCTTCGCCTACGTCGCCCCGGAGCTGCTGCGGCCGCCGGTCAACATGCTGCGGTTCGGGCTCGACCCGCGCGGGTTCGCCCCGCACATCGTCAACATGGGCGACGTGCGGGCCGTACTGCGCGCGCGGGTCTCGCGTCAGCTGGCGGTCGCTCCCGACGCGGAGCTCGGCGCGCTGTACGAGGAACTGGCTGGCGCCCGGCGGCGGGGAGGAGACGGGCGGGCGTATCGAGTCCGACATCGTCGTCCCGATGGTCTTCCGGTTCGGCGCCCGGGAGTTGCGGCTGTTCTCGACCATCACGACGTTCGGCACCCCGGTGGACATCACGCTGGACGAGGTCGCGATCGAGTCGTACTACCCGGCGGACGCGGAGAGCGCGGCCTACTTCACCGAGTCGCCGCCGTAGGGTCCGGTGGGGGTCACGTCCGGCAGAGCCGTTCGACCAGCGTCTGCCAGCTGTCCGCCAGTGGCGCCGTGTCCGGTGCGGGGGCCGGGTCGGGGCCCGGTAGCGAGAGGAAGATCAGCAGCGGGCCCTCCAGCGCCGACGTCAGCTGCAGCGTGAGGCTGCCCAGGTCCGGGACCGCCAGGTGCGCCTGGCGCAGGAGCATGCCGATGTGCGCCCGGGTGAAGCCGACGCCCTCGCCGGCCGGGACCGGGCGGTTGCGGTCCAGCGCGGCGCGCGCGATGACGTGGTGGGCGGTGAGGAACTCCGTCCGGGCGCGGCCGTACGCGATCAGCCGCTCCACGGGGGCGGCCCCGGGGCCCAGCGGCGGCGGGCCGGTCAGGACCCGCTGCTGGAAGGCGTACTCGTCGTCGTCCAGCAGCGCGTGGAAGATCCCGGCGCGGGTGCCGAAGCGGCGGTAGACGGTGCCCTTGCCCAGGCCGGCGCGCTCGGCCAGGCCGTCCATCGTGACCTTGTCGGCCCCCAGCTCCGCCATCATCGCCCGCGCGGCGGCCAGCAGCTGCTTCCGGTTGCGGGCGGCGTCCGCGCGCTCCGCGCGGGGACGGCCCACGGGCACCAGGGATCGGTCCATGCCGTCCAACCTACTCCTCGGGAATAGGAAGCGGGGTAAAGTCCGCTTACGCTCACGAGACGCCACCGTACCGTGAATGGAGCCCCTCATGTCTGACGTCACCTTCGGCCTGGACACCTTCGGCGACGTGCCGACGGACGACGCCGGCGCCCTCGTCTCCGACGCGCGGGCCGTCCGGCAGGTCGTGGAGGAGGCCGTGCTCGCGGAGGACACCGGCGTCGACGTCCTCGCCCTCGGCGAGCACCACCGCCCCGAGTACGCCGTCTCCAGCCCGGAAACGGTGCTGGCCGGCATCGCCACCCGCACCAGCCGCATCCGCCTCTCCTCCGGCGTGACCGTGCTCAGCTCGGACGACCCGGTCCGGGTGTTCCAGCGCTTCTCGACGCTGGACGCGCTGTCGAACGGCCGGGCGGAGATCATCCTGGGGCGCGGCTCCTTCACGGAGTCCTTCCCGCTCTTCGGTTACGACCTGGCCGACTACGACACGCTGTTCGAGGAGAAGATCGAGCTCTTCGCCGAGCTGCTGAAGGAGAAGCCCGTCACCTGGAGCGGCACCCAGCGGGCTCCCCTGGTGCACGCCGACGTCTTCCCGAAGACGGAGTCCGGCCGCCTGACCACCTGGGTCGGGGTCGGCGGCTCGCCCGAGTCGGTGGTCCGTACCGCCCGTTACGGATTCCCCCTGATGCTCGCCATCATCGGGGGTCCGCCGAAGCGCTTCGCCCCGTACACCGAGCTGTACCGGCGCGCCGCCGACAAGTTCGGCACGACGGCGTACCCGGTCGGCGTGCACTCGCCGGGCTTCGTCGCCGACAGCGACGAGGAGGCACGCGAGCTGCACTGGCCGCACTTCAAGCTGATGCGCGACCGCATCGGCGCGCTGCGCGGCTGGCCGCCGGTCACGTCCGAGGAGTACGCGCACGAGATCGAGAACGGCTCGCTGTACGTCGGCTCCCCGGAGACGGTCGCCCGCAAGATCGCGGCCACGGTCGGGGCGCTCGACGCGGGACGGTTCGACCTGATCTACACCACCGGGCCCGCGTCGATGAGCAGCCGGATGCGCGCCGTCGAGCTGTACGGCAGCAAGGTCGTCCCCATGGTCCGCGACATCCTCGCGGACGGAGAGTGACGGCGCGGTTGCAGGCGTCGTAAGAGTCGTAAGAGTCGTGAGAGACGCAGGAGAGAACACATGGACACCACCGTGCGCACCCTCGGCATCCTGGGCGCGGGCAAGGTCGGTACCGTGCTCGCACGGCTCGCCCTGGCGGCCGGCTACCGGGTGCTCATCGCCGGATCCGGCGACCCGGACCGTATCGCCCTGACCGCCGAGGTGCTCACGCCCGGCGCCGTCCCCGTCACCGCGGCGCAGGCCGCGGCCGGGGCGGACGCGGTGATCCTGGCCCTCCCGCTGGGGAAGTACCGCACCGTTCCGGCCGAGGAGCTGCGCGGCAAGCTGGTGCT
Source organism: Streptomyces sp. NPDC051940 (assembly GCF_040680895.1). NCBI lineage: Bacteria > Bacillati > Actinomycetota > Actinomycetes > Kitasatosporales > Streptomycetaceae > Streptomyces > Streptomyces sp. NPDC051940. The sequence goes on from NZ_JBFAXR010000038.1 coordinate 28,955, forward strand.
GGACGCGATGAATTACTGGTGGGAGACCGACGGGGTCCGCGAGGACCTCACCGATCCGCGCACCTCGTCCAGCGAGATCGTGCAAACGCATCTGCCGGCCTCGCGGGTGGTCAAGGCGTTCAACCACATGGGCTACCACGACCTCGAGGACCGCGCCCGCCCCGCGGGCACCCCGGGGCGGCGGGCACTCGCGATCGCCGGTGACGACCCCCGCGACCTGGCCGAGGCGGCACGGCTGGTCGACGCGTTCGGCTTCGACCCCGTCATGGCGGGCCCGCTGGCCGAGGGCGTGCGCCTGGAGCCGGGCACCGAGGCGTTCGGCGCGGTCGCCGAGGCCGGGGCGCTGCGGGCGATGCTCGATCGCTTCGAGCGGCCGGAGCGGACCCCGGTCACCCAAAGGGCGTGACCGGGGCCCGCGATCAGCTGCCGCGGACGGTGCCGGCCGGCGCTAGTTCCGGTAGCGGAACACGATCCGGCCGCGCGTCAGGTCGTACGGCGGGAGCTCCACCAGGACCCGGTCCTCCAGGTAGATCCTGATGTAGTGCTTGCGCATCTTCCCGCTGATGTGCGCGAGCACCTGGTGGCCGTTGTCGAGCTCGACGGTGAACATCGCGCTGCGCAGGCACTCGACGACCCTGCCCTCGGCTTCGATGACGTTCTTGTTCCTCGTCATCGGACCAGCTCCAGATTGCTGCCGACCGGCCGGGCGCCGATGCCCCGGAACAGGGCCGAGGCCGCTTGGTTGGACTCGTGTACTTCGGCGTGGGCCACGGCGTACCCGGAGCGGTGCAGCGTCCCCAGTGTGTGCGCGAGCAGTGCCCGGGCGATGCCGCGGCGCTGCTCGCCGGCCCGGACGGCCACCAGCCCGATGCGCGGCCGGTTCACCGTCACCACGCGGATCAGGCCCAGGTAGCGGTCCGCAGCGGCGGCCACCGCGTACTTCGACGGGTCGACGATGGTGTCGCCCTCGGGGTGCGGAATCACCTCCGCGGGCATCGACCGCCACCACCCGCCGGCCGCCTCGACGTCGTCGCGGATCGCGCGGTCCACCGCCCGCAGCAGACCCTCGTCCGCCTGACCGGCGGGCACGATCGTCACGCCCGGGGGCGGGAGTACGTCTTGGAGCCCGGTGGTCCGCGGATCGGTCGGCACCGCGTACTCCCACTCGCGGCGCCCGTCCGTGAACCCTGCGCGACGCCAGTTGGCCGTCAGTTCGCGGTCGTCCTCGTCGACCACCGTGTACAGGGGCGACGGGAGTTCCGCCAGCATCGCCTCGGCGAGGCGGTCGAAGGCGGCGTCGTGCCATGCGTCGATGCCGACGAACAGGCGTCCGTCGGGCCGGGTCTGCGCATACCCGCTGCCGACCACCAGGTCGTCGTCCAGTGCGTGCCATTGCCTGTCGGCTACGCGCGTGATCACCACGGCGTTCCCGCTCAGGCCGGATGGAGAAGGCTTCGTGTTCATCGGAGTCTCCCTTCCAGGAGTGCCTCGTTCTCAGGCGCTCCTGGCGACACCGAAGGTCAGCCGCCGGACCGTGACGGGATGAGGGAGCACCCATGGGTAACTGTGTTCACGGGTCTCACCTCCCTACGACGACTCACGATCCGCCACGACGGTATCCGCGGCGCACCGCCTCGCTCAAACTCTTTTCCCGGTGGCGCGCGTGCCGGAGTGTCCGGTCAGGGGATCGCCGGCCGGGAGGGCGGCGGTACGGGCATGCTGGGGACGGGAGTTCGCCGTCCGGGAAGGGGTGTACATGGGGATCGGGTCTGTGAAGCGGCCCGTACGGGTCGCTGTCGTCGGAGTCGGCGTCCTCGGAGCCTGCGTGGGCTGGAACCTGTCCCGGCGCGGCGCCGAGGTGGTCCTCATCGACGGGGGTCAAGCGGGCGAGGGCGTCACCAACTGGTCCTTCTCCTGGGTCAACGCCAGCAACAAGACCGTATGCAGGTCCTACTTCGACCTGAACGTCGCGGGCATGGCGGCGCACCGCGAGCTGGCCGGGACCATCGGTCCGGACTCGTGGTGGTATCCGAGCGGGCATCTGCGCTGGGCCGGCGATCCCGCGGCGGAGGCGAAGCTCCTGGCCGCGGTCGAACTGCTGACCGGCTGGGGCTACCGTGCCGAGGTGTGCACGGGGGCCGAGGTACGCCGCCGCCTCGAACCCGCCGTCACGGTGCCCGGCGATGCGGCGGTCGTGTACTACCCCGACGAGGGCTGGGTGCACGGACGTCATCTCGTCGCCCGTCTGGTCCGCCAGGCCGTCGCGTCCGGCGCCGAGCACCGCTTCGGCGTCGCGGTGCACGACATCGGCACGGGTGCCGACGGGAGCGTTCGCGACGTCGCCCTGTCGGACGGGAGCCGGCTCGATGTCGACATCGTCGTGAACGCGGCCGGTCCCGGCGCCGCCCGGATCGCCGGCCTCGTCGCACGGCACCTGCCGATGCGCCGCGAGCCGGGCGTCGTCACCCGGCTCGACTGCGTGAAGGTCCCGGTCCGCCGGGCCATGCACGCGCCCGGCATCGAGTTGCGTCCGGACGGGGACACCTCGGTGGTCCTCCACAGCCGCGAGGTCGACGCGCTCATCGACACCGGCGAAGATCCGGCGGAACTCGCCCGGCTGCTCCACGAATCGGCGCGCCACGTCGTCCCCGAACTCGGCGACTGCCCCATCGCGCAGACCCGCGTGGTCAACCGGCCCATCCCGGCGGACGGGTTCCCCTCGGTGGGAGCGGTGCCGTCCGTGCCCGGCTACTACGAGGCCGTCTCCCACAGCGGGATCACGCTCGGGCCGGTCATCGGCCGGCTGCTCGCCGCGGAGATCCTCAGCGGGGAGAGGGACGAGCTGCTCGCCGACTTCCGTCCGGAGCGGCTCTCCCCGTGAACCGCGTAGGTCCGCGGCCGGCGGACCTCAGGCGGACGAGCGTACGACGAGCTGCGGCCCCTGCCACGCGTCGGGGAGATGCGGTTCCCGCCCCTCCAGCGCCGCGGCGATCACCTCGGCGCGGTGCCGGCCCGCCGCCCGCAGGTCGAAGGCGACCGTGGTCAGCGGCGGGTCCGTCAGGCGCGCGGTGGGGATGTCGTCGGCGCCGACGACGGCGAGGTCGCCCGGTGCCGTCAGGCCGTGCCGGCGCAGCCCGGACAGGACCGCGGTCGCCGTCTCGTCGTTGAAGGCGCACACCCCCGTCACCGACTGCGCCCGCCAGCCCGCGACGGCCCGCGCCGCGTCCGCGGCCTCCAGGGGCGTCTCCAGCACAACGGGCGCGGCCACGCCCGCCTGCGCGCACGCGGTGGCGGCGCCCAGCAGCCGACTCTCGGCCATGGGCTGCAGGGCGGGGTCCGGGGGCAGGGCGTAGCCCAGCCTGCGGTGGCCGCGGGCGACGAGGTGTTCGGCCTGCAGCCTGCCGACCGCCCGCATCCCGACGTCGTCCGACGCGCCGCGCGGCAGTACGACGTCCGCGCCGGCCCGGCACAGGGCCTCGGCCGTGTCGTCGTCGATGGAGTCGAGGCTGGTCACGGCGGAGGCGCTGAGGGTCGCGCACACATCGGGCAGGGGACGGCCGTGGGCGCCCGCGAGATGGGTGACCAGGGTCAGGCCGCGGACGGCCAGAGCGGACGCCAGCTCCTCGACGAAGCGGCCGATGCTCTGCCCGATCGGCAGGTCGGGGACGGACAGCAGGACGATGTCGCTGCGCCCGGCGGCCAGGGCACGGGCCGAGGCGTGCGGGCGGTAGTCGAGGCGCCGGGCGGCCTCCAGGACGCGGCGCCTGGTGTCCTCGGGGATCGTCTGGCCGGGGCGGTCGTTGAGCACGAAGCTCACCGTGGTGCGCGAGACCCCGGCGGCGCGGGCGACGTCCGCGCTCGTGGTCCTCTTGGCAGGTTGCGTCATGGCCCTCTCGTCGACCGTGGGACTGCGGTGGTGCCGACCGGGTCATCGTAGGACCCGGCCCTTCGTTATGCGCTCGTAATCTCCTGCCCTCTTGCTCTCACCCCGTTCCTGTCATGTACTAACGCGCGTTAGTCCTGAGGATTGAATCGTTTCATCTCCGCGATCCGTCGCCACCGCACTCAAAAGCCCCTGGAGCCGTCATGCCCCCTCTCTCCCGCCGGCAGTTCTGGGCCGGCGCCACCGCCGCCGCCGTCGCGCCCACGCTGGCTCCCGCGTTCACCGGAGCCGCCGCCGTACCGGCCGCCGCCGCGTCGCCGGTCCCCGGGTTCGCCCGCCCGCCGGCCGGGGCCCGGCCGAAGATCCGCTACTGGTGGCCGTGCGGCGAGATCACCGCCGAGACGGTGGACGCGGAGCTGAAGGCGATCGCGGACCGGGGCTTCGGGGCCGTGGAGATCCAGTGCTTCTTCACCTCCGACCCGAAGCGCTACGGCTGGGGCAGCCCCGTCCTGACCGAGCGCCTGGAGCAGGCCGTCGCGGCCGGCCGCGCGTACGGCGTACGCGTCGACCTCACGGTGGGCCCGGCGTGGCCGCTGCTGACGCCCGGACTGACCCCCGACAGCCCCGAGTCGGCGCAGGAGCTCGTGTACGGGCGCACGGTGCTCGCCGGCGGGGAGTCGTACGACGGGCCGGTGCCGGCCGGCCCGGCGCCCGCGGCGGGCGTCACCCGGCAGACCCTCGTCGCGGTGCAGGCGTTCCGCTGCGCGGGCCCGGCGGACGCGAAGCCGACCGTGCTGGAGAAGGACACCCTGGTGGATCTCACCGGCGCGGTGCGCGACGGCTCCGTCTCCTTCACGGCGCCGGCGGACGGGACGTGGCTGCTGCTCGGGTTCTGGCAGCGCGGCACCGGGCAGATCCCGGTCGTACGGCAGTCCGTGTCGGCCGAACCCGCCTACATCGTCGACCACTTCAGCGCCGCGGGCACCCGGTCGGCGACCGACTACACCGACGCGCACGTGCTCACGCCCCGGCTGCGCAGCCTGCTACGGGCCAACGGCGGCGACGTCTTCGAGGACTCCCTCGAGCTGGACTCCGCGCAGCACTGGACCTGGGGCCTGCTCACCCGCTTCGAGCAGCTGTGCGGCTACAGCCTCCGCCCGCTGCTGCCCGTGGTGTTCATCGACAGGATCCACCGGCAGTACACGCCGGTGGGCCCCGACGACGCCCCGGACTTCGAGTTCACCGACGGCATCGGGGCGCGCGTCCGGGAGGACTACTACCGCACCCTCACCGACCTCTACCTCTCCGAGCACGTGGAGCCGCTGAAGCAGTGGGCGCACGGGCTGGGCCTGAGGCTGCGTGCCCAGCCCTACGGCACCACCACCGACGTCGCCACGGTGGGCGCGGCGCTGGACGTGAACGAGACGGAGTCCCTCGGCCTCGCGCCGGGTTACGCCGACGAACCGTTCCGCTGGATCTCCGCCGGCTCCGTCCACCTCTCCGGCCAGCGCGTGTACTCGCTGGAGGGCTGCGCCACGCTCGACGAGGCGTACGCGCAGACCTGGCCGCAGATGCTGGCGCACTTCAACACCGCCTTCGCGCACGGCGTCAACCAGATCGTCTTCCACGGCTACTCCAGCGCCGAGCGCGTCGGCGAGACCGGCTGGCCCGGCTGGTCCCCCTTCACCAGCCAGGGCGGCAACGGCTTCTCCGAGGCCTGGGGCCCGCGTCAGCCCACCTGGGCCGACACGGACAAGATCACCGACTGGACGGCGCGGGTGCAGCATGTGCTGCGACAGGGGCGCCCCTCGGTGGACCTGGTGGTCTACCGCCACAGCTACGGCCACGACGTGCGGGTGCCTGAGGGCGCCGCGGGTTACACGTACGACTACGCCGGACCCGACCAGCTGGCCGGCACCACCGTGGCGGGCGGGCGGCTGGCCCCCGACGGCCCCGGCTACCGGGCGCTGGTCCTCGACCGCCCGCCCACCCTGCCGGTAGCCACCGCCCGGCTGCTGCTGGCGCACGCCCGCAGCGGCCTGCCCATCGTGGTCGTGGGCGCCCTGCCGGACCGCGTCCCCGGCGCCCACCGGGCCGGTCGGCAGGACGCCGAACTCGCCCGGCTGCTCCAGGTGCTGGTCCGTCAGCCGTCGGTGCGCCGGGTGTACGGCCAGGACGGGCTGGCGGCGGTGCTGAAGGAGTTGGGGGTCACGCCTGCCGCCGACGCCGCCGGTCTGGCGGCGGTACGCCGGACCGTGCCCTCCGGCGAGCTGTACCACCTGCACAACCCCACCGACCGGACCGTCACCGCGGACGTCTCCCTCGCCGGCACCGGCAGGCCGTACGAACTCGACGCCTGGACCGGCACGATCGCCCCGCTCGGCCGCTACCGCGCGGGCTCCGGCCGGGTGAGCGTTCCGCTCAGCCTCTCCCCCGGCGCCTCCACGATCATCGCCCTCGCCGGGCGCCATGCCCCGCACGCGGTCGCCACCACCGGCGGCGAGGTCGTCGTCGGGGACAGCGGCGCGCTGCGTCTGCGCGCCACCGCCGCCGGCACGTACACCGTCACGCTGGACGACGGCACGCGGCGCCGGGTGGTGGTGCCCGTGGTGGCGGCCGCCGCGCAGCCCGGCGGCTGGACGCTGTCCGTCGACGACTGGCACCGCGGTACGGACGGCAGGCTCGCGATCACCCGGCACGACCTCGAACTCGGTGCTCTGCGGCCCTGGTCCGAGCTCCCGGGCCTGGCGGACGTCTCCGGCGTCGGCACCTACCGCACCACGTTCCACCTCACCGGCGCGGACGGTGCCTGGCTCGACCTCGGCCGGGTCACGGACACGGTCGAGGTGACCGTCAACGGCACGGTGCTGCCCGCCCCGGACCAGGTCACCCGGCACCTCGACCTCGCGGATCAGGTCAGGGAGGGCACGAACACCCTCACCGTCCGCGTCGCCACCCCCCTGCGCAACCGCCTCCGGGTGACGGAGGGTTTCCCGGCCCAGACCGCCAAGACCCGCCAGGAGTACGGCCTGCTGGGGCCGGTACGGATCACGCCGTACCGGGAGGTGCCGATCGCCGGCTGACCGGCGGGGCGTCCGGCCCGGAGAGCTCGATGATGTTCCCCAGGTTGTCCCTGATGAACGCGATGCGCCGGCCGGAACACGTCGTCGGGCGGTACGGGACGCCGCGACGCGCCCGCCATCAGCTCGATCCTGACGGCGCCGCCGACGAGGAAGACGAACCGCGTGCCGTGGGCGTCGAATCGCTGGTCGACGGTGAAGCCGAGCCGGCTCGCGTACCACTCGACGGTGGTGTCGAGATCCTCGGCGGTCACGCGGAGGCCAGGAGCGAGAGTCGGCGTATGGCGAGTGACGGGACGGCACTGGGTGCGACGCTCCACGCGTGGCGTGACCGCATCTCCCCGGCGTCGGTGGGGCTGCCGCACGGAGGTACGCGCCGCGCGAAGGGGCTGCGGCGGGAGGAACTCGCCGAGCCGGCGGGGATCCCCGTCGACTACGTGGTGCGTCTGGAGCAGGGCCGCTCCACCACCCCGTCGGCGCAGGTGGTCGCCGCACTCGCGCGCGCCCTGCGGCTGACCGGTCCCGAGCGGGAGCACCTGTTCCGGCTGGCCGGTCTCGTCCCTTCCTCCGGGTTGGAGGTCTCGACGGCGGCGGCCCGCATCTGTCGCACTGGCCCGTGACGTCGCGCGATCAGGGCGCCGCCGAGACCGCCGTCGTGGCCGATCTGCGCCGTGCCACGGGGCGCTTCCCGCTCAGCGCGCCTGACCGGCCTGGTCGGCGAACTCATCGCCGGCAGCGACCGCTTCGCCGCGCTGTGGGCCTCCGGTGCGGTCGGCGCCTGGCCTGCCGCCCGGGTCCGACCGCGTGACGTGGCTCCACGCGGTACCGGACCGGGCGGCCGGGAGGTTCGACCACCGGCGGGTCACCGCCGCATCATCTCCCTGAAGCCCTGTCGCCACGAGGCGTACCGCGGCGTCCAGCCGAGGTCCTTCTTCGCCTTCGCGTTCGAGGCGCCGCGGATCTGCGTCGAGGCCATGGCGATGAACTCGCCGGCGAGCAGACGGCCCACCCAGCGGGGGACGTTCATGGGCTTCTTCGCGCCCGCCGCCTCCGCCAGGAACGGCAGCCATTCGGCCAGCGGTGCCGGGTCGTCGTCCACGATGTTGTAGATGCCGGGTGCACCGTGGTCGACCACCGTGACCGCGGCGGCGGCCGCGTCCGCGACGTGCGTGAACGACCAGACGCCGCCGCCTCCGCCGACCACCGGGAACTGGCGCTTTGTGACCAGCTCCAGCTGCTCGCCGCCCGGCTCGATCGACGTACCGGGGCCGTAGAAGCCGCCGTACCGCAGCACGATGCCGTCGATGCCGGGTGCCGAGGTCACCGCCTCCTCCAGGTGCCGGATCGCGGCGACGGTCTGTTCGCTCCCGGGCGCCGGATGTGTGTCGACCGGATCCTCCTCCGTCTTCACCGGGCCTCCGGTACGGGCGTACAGCACCTGCATCGCGCTCTGCGCGACGAACCGGCGTACGCCGAACTCCTTGGCCGCCGCCAGGAGGTTGTCGGTGCCCTCCGTGCGCAGCCGGTTGGTGACCGCGAAGTCCCGGTCCACCTTGCGCAGCTTCAGGTTGCCGGCCAGCGCGGTCGCCTGATGGATGATCACTTCCGGCCGGTACCGCTCCACCACGTCCCGTACCGCGGCGGCGTCGAGCACGTCCAGCACGACCGCGGTCGCCCCCGCGTCGCGCAGCCGCGCGGTCTTGGCCTCGGAGGTGGTCGCCGCGACGACCGAGTGGCCGGCCTCGACGAGCTGCGGCACGAGCTGGCTGCCGACCGCGCCGGTGGCACCGGTGACGAGAACCTGCATGATGATCTCCTCAGGGAGAGAAGCGGCTTCCGCCTGCTTCGGTGTCGTTCTGACACCGCTGGGACGGTTGCCGTCGCGGCGGATGTGACATCACCGGGATCCGCGGCCGCCGATGTGGCCCGGATCACGCCGGGTCAGTCCTGAGGCCGGGCGGGGCGGGACTCAGGGCGTGGCGCACAGCGTGTCGCCCAGTCGCGACCGTTCGTAGAACACCTCGCGCCCACTGCGGCGGCGCGTCACCAGCCCGCCCTCCCGCAGCACCGTCAGATGCTGGCTCACCGCGCCCGGGGCCATGGACAGCCGCCGCGCCAGGCTGGTCGTCGTGGCGGCGTCGCCGAGCGAGACGAGGACCCGGGCCCGGGTCCTGCCGATCAGCGCGTCCAGCGCCCCCGGCGTCGGAACGGTCCCCTGCGACCAGAGCGTGCCGACGCCGGGTACGGGATAGGCGAGCATCGGCTGGTACGGCTCGGCCATCACGGCCGTGTCCGGCCAGTGGAAGACACTCGGGACCAGGATCATGCCGTCGCCGCTCAGCGGTCCGCTGCGCCGCCACACCCGGGTGCGCACCCGCAGCCGCCCGTGGTCCCAGGCGATGTTCGGGTGCAGGTCGTTGAACATCGCGCCCGCGCCGTCCCGGGCCAGCTGTCGGGTCCGGCGCAGGACCTCCGCCTCGAACAGGCCGCGGATCTGCGGCCAGAACCGGGCCAGCGCCGTGTCCCAGAACAGCCTCAGTTCCGCGGCCGCGCGGCTGACCCCGGCGGCGGGGTCGGCCAGGAAAGCGCGCAGGACGGGTCCGTCCGCGCCGGGCAGCCGGCTCGCCTCCGCGACGGCCTCGCCGAGGTCGGCCGCGCCGACGGCGGCCAGTTCCGCGTCGATGTCCGGCAGCGGACTCGTCGGCGCGGGCGTCAGGAAGTCCGCGAAGTACGGGCCCGGCGGCACCAGCGCGAACAGCAGCCGCAGGTCCGGCCCGGCCAGCCGCGGCCGCACCGCCCGGATCCACGGCAGGTGCAGGGCCTGCCGGCCGGGCTCCTGCAGCACGCGCAGAGCGGCCACCGCCTCGGACACTGGCGAGAAGGCGAACCTCAGCCTCGCCAGGTCGACCGAGGTGAAGTCGAACTCGGCATACGAGGGTTCAGTCACGGATGAAACATTTAGGGGCTCGCGGGTCCCGGGTCAACCATGACCGGCATGGCAGTCCTCACGCCCCGGCCGTCCCGGGCACCCTCCGGTCCCTCGTCGTTGCCGCGCCCTTTCTGGACGCTGTGGCTCGGCGTCGTCATCAATCGCACGGGCGCGATCGTCCAGCCCTTCCTGTCCGTGTACCTGGTCGAGGTCCAGGGCTTCACCCTCGCCCGGGCCGGAGCCGTCATGACGGCCTTCGGCGTGGGGTCGCTGCTCTCCCATGTGCTGGCCGGCTGGCTCACCGACCGGTTCGGCCGCCGGCCGACCCTCACCTGCGGCATGCTCGCCACCTCGGCCGCGATGGTCGCCCTCGGCGCGGCGCGCGGATTCACGGCCGTGGCAGTGGCGGCGTTCCTCCTCGGGCTCACCATCGAGTCGTACCGGCCCGCCGCGCAGGCGATGGTGGCCGACCTGGTACCGCCTCCGCTGCGGCAGCGGGCGTACGGGCTGCTGTTCTGGGCGACGAACCTCGGCTACGCGGTCGCGATGGTCGCCGGCGGCCGGCTCGCCGACCACGGGGCGCATGCCATGTTCGGCGTGAACGCGGCCGTGGCACTGGTCTTCGCCGCCGTGGTGTGGCGCGCCGTACCCGAGTCGCGCCCGGCCGAGGGGCCGCCGCCCGGCCCGCAGCTGCGCACCGCGCTGCGCGACCGCCCGATGCTCGCGGTGTGCGCCGTCACCTCGGCGTACGGCCTGCTGTTCGCCCAGGCGTTCACCACGCTCCCGCTCGCGATGGCCGAACAACGGGTCAGTCGCGCGGACTTCGGCCTCGCCATGGCGCTGAACGGGGTCCTGATCGTCGTACTCCAGCTGCCGGTGACCGGATGGCTGGCGCGCTGGGACCGCGTCCGCGTGCTGGCCGCCGGGACCACCGTGGTGGCCGCCGGCTTCGCGCTCACCGCGCTGGTCCACGACGCGCGCACGCTCGCGCTCACGGTGGCGGTCTGGACCGCCGGGGAGATCGTCGTGGCCGGGACGCTGCCCTCGATCGTGGCGGACCTGGCCCCGCCCGGACTGCAGGGCACGTACGCGGGCGTCTCCGGCATGAGCTGGGCGGCGGGCGCGGCACTCGCACCGCTCGCCGGCGCGGCCCTGCTCCCCGTGGGACCGCGCCCGCTGTGGCTCACCCTCGGCGCCGTGGGCGCGGCCGCCGCGCTGGGCACGCTCATGGCCGGCGCCTCGGTTCGACGGCGTACGGCGTGAAGTGGGCCGGCGGATGGTCGACGGGGAGGTCGCTGCGCCAGGCGGTGAGGACCTGCGCGCTGCAGACGAACAGACCGTCGGGCAGCCGGTGCAGCGGCCACCAGCGCCAGTCGCCCAGCTTCTCGTCCGGCTGGTCGCGGGGCTCGCCGCGCCAGGCGGTGACCTCGGCGGCGACCGTGAGGCGGACGACCCCCTGGACGTCGTCGAGCAGCGTGCCGAGCAGCCTCACGTCGGCAGGGCGTGCGTGCAGGCCCGTCTCTTCGCGGACCTCGCGCACGACCGTCCCGGTCAGGGACTCCCCCGGTTCCACGGTGCCGCCGGGCAGCTCCCAGGTCCCGCGCCGGTGCCGGCCCAGGAGCACCCCGCGCGGGGTGTGCAGGACGGCGCCGACACCGATCGCCGCGTGCGCGACCGGCGGGAGCGCGGCGCGGGGCCGGGACGTGACGCGGGGCGGGCGGTGGGCGTGGAAGAGGCGGTACGAGACGGGGTTGCCGGCGTCCGGGGCGTCGAGGGTGTCGACCTGGTCGAGGCGCAGGCCGTGTTCGACGAGGAGGTCCTCCCAGAGGGTCGGGGTCAGCACCCACATCCGCACGGCCAGCGTGCCGCCGCCGGCCAGGTGCAGCGTCTCGGGCCTGGCGGCGACCTCGGAGGCGGGCCCGTGCCCTGCAGCGTCGGTGTGCAAGGCGGTGAAGTGGAGCCGTCCGCCGGGGGCCAGGGCGCGGGCGACCGCGGGGAGGAGCCGGTGGGGGTCGATGTAGGGGAAGGTGTTCATCGCGTAGATGACGTCGTACGGGTCGGTGGTGTCCAGGTGCTCGACGGCGTCGGCCTGGATGAGGTTCAGCCCGGGCAGGTCGCCGTAGCGCTCGCGGGCACGCCGGTGCTGCGTGGGTGACGCGTCCACCGCGTCGATCGTGACGCCGTACTCCCGCACCAGGTGCGCGGCGTGCCGGGCGACGCCGCAGCCGAGGTCCAGGACGCGTTTGCCGGCCAGGTCGCCGAGGACCTCGGCGCCGGGGCCCGTGTTCCACCAGCCCCAGTCGATGCGGTCCACCTCGGGCGTCGTGGTGCCGCGTTGCAGGTGGTGGCTGCCGTACCGCTGCCAGGCGGTGGCGTTGGCGGTCTCGGGGGTCATCGGGGCTGTTCCTTCCCTGCGATGGAGTTCAGCGGTCTTGAGAGAGCTCAGCGGTCCTGTGAGAGAGCGAGGAGTCCGGCGAACGTGCCGCCGGCGTGGGCGAGTTCGTCGTAACGGCCCTGCTCGGTGATGCGGCCGCCCTCCATGACCACGATGTGGTCGGCGACCTTGGTGTTCTCCAGCCGGTGGGTCACCACGATGGTGATCCGGCCGGCGGCGATCGCCTTGATCTGCTCGAAGACGGCGTGCTCCCCGCGCGGGTCCAGCTGCGAGGTCGGCTCGTCGAGGATCAGCAGCTCCGGCCGCCGGTACAGGGCGCGCGAGCAGGCCAGGCGCTGCCACTGGCCGCCGGACAGCTCCGCGCCCCCGAAGAACTCCCGGGCCAGCAGGGTGTCCAGCCCGGCCGGGAGGTCCTCGACCGCCGCGCGCATGCCGACCGCGTCGACCGCCTCCCACACCGCGTCGTCGTCGGCCGTACGGGGCTGGCCGAGGGTGACGTTCTCGCGGACCCGCAGCGGCCACTGGGCGAAGATCTGCGGGACCAGCCCGGTGTGCCGCCACACCGACGCGGGGTCCGTCCCGGCGAGGTCGGTGCCGTTCCAGGAGACCGTGCCCTTGTCGGCGAGGTAGATGCCGGTGATCAGGCGGGTGAGGGTGGACTTGCCGGAGCCGTTCACCCCGACGACGGCCAGGATCTGGCCTCGCCGGAGGGTCAGGGACACCCGGTCGACGGCGGGCTTCTCCTTGCCGGGGTAGTGGTAGCTGACCTCCTCCAGCCGGATCTCCTCCACCGGCGGGCGCACCAGGGCGTGCGGGCCGCGCCTGGGGCGCCGGGCGGCGGCGTCGTCGAGGAAGGACTGCATGTCCGCCAGATACAGACTGGTGTGGAAGACGGCAGCCCCGTTGGTCACCACCTGCGACAGGGCCGCGAGCGTCGTCTGTACGGCGATCACCGCGGTGGCGGCGACGGCCGGGCCCACCCGGCCGGTCGCGGTCAGCCACGCCAGCACCGTCCACGTACCCACCAGGAACACCCCGCCGGCGAAGGAGGAGCCGAGCGCGATGCGCAGGGTGCGCGGGGTGGCGGCGAGGGTGCGCCGGTCGATCCGTTCCGACAGGGAGCGGTACCAGAAGAGCAGGTAGTCGGCCATGGAGTTGGCGCGGACCTCGTCGCTGTACTTCGGGGTGGTCGACCACCAGCGCATCATGCCGCGCACGTTGCGGTCGACGACGTTCGCGTAGTGGATCCCGTAGTCGACCCGTGCGGCCAGCACCGCGCCGACCGCCGCCGGCAGCACGGCCAGGACCAGCAGCGGGAGCATCAGCGGATGCAGAGCGGACAGCACCCCGCTCGCGGTGACCATCCTGATCAGGGCGGCCAGGAAGCGTTGGGCGTCGTGGACCATGACATGGGTGCGGATGACGCCCATCTCCGCGGCCTCCTGGCGGTCGGAGAAGCCGTCGGCCGCGTACGCGGCGGCCTCGACGCGGCAGACCGCCTCCACCAGCGCGGTGTCGGTGGCGGTGGTCAGCCGTGGTGTGATCCGCCGGTCCGCGTAGGCGGCCAGGGCGGTCGCCGCACGGATCAGGGCGGTGGCCGCGGCGACGGCCAGCAGCGCGGGCAGCGCCTGCCGCAGCCGCTCGTCGACCGGCCCGGACCCGAGGAGCGGCCGCATGGCGCGGGCGGTGGCGGTGAGGGCGACGGCGGCGGCGACGCCGGTGGTGAGCTGGCAGACCAGGAGCAGGGTCACGGCCCGGCGGTCGACGGCCCACGCCATCGCCGCGATACGGCGCAGGACCGCAGGGAGCCGGCCGCACAGGGCACGGAAGGAGACCTCCCCGAGCGGGTTCACCGCGTGCTGCCCGGTGTAGGTGATCTCGGCGGGCGGCGGCGGGGCGGGCCGGGTGCCGGCCAGCGGTTCGGTCGTCATCGGTGTCCCCCGTCGAGCGTGATCGGCCAGCCGTGTTCGGAGTACAGCTCCCCGCCGGAGAAGCGCCGCAGGAGCGCGCCGGTGGCGGTCCCGCAGTCGGCGGGCGGAGTGCCCGGGCGTGCCCACACCAGGCCGGTGTGCCGGTGCGGGGCGGCGTTGAAGGGCTCCCCCGCCCAGCGCTGCGCGGTGAACACGACGCCGAGGCGTGGTACGCCGTCGGGGCGGAGGTGATCGGCCAGATGGCAGAACTCCAGGTCGCCGGTGGCGACTTCCACCCCGATCTCCTCCCCCACCTTCCGCACCGCCCCGGCGCGGACCGCCTCCCCCGCCAGCAGGGGACCGGCGACGAGGGCCAGCCGGCCGCCGAGAGCACGCCGCAGCAGCAGCACGTGCCCGTTGGGCCGCTGCAGTACGACGATCACGTCCACTTCGCTCCGGTCGCATCGGTCGGTCACGGGCGCGCCTCCCGGTCCGGTGCCGGGCGGTCGCCGGTGGCGGCGCGGTCCGCGGTGGCGCCGTGGAGTTGACCGACCCGCTCGAACAACAAGCGGGCACCGTTGACGTTGGGATGCAGGGACATGCGCGCTCCTCCTGGGCTGCTCGTTCGGACGGATGCTCGGAGAAACGACCCCCGTTGGAGGGCAGTCACGGCCCGGAAAGGAGGTCATCGGGATCGCGTGTTCGGTACGGCGGTGGGGGGCTTGCGCCACCGCGGCGGGCACTCGGAACGGCGCTGTGCGAATCACCCGGCCGGGGTGAGGTCACCCGGGTGGGGGATTGCCCGCACAGAGCGAAGGCCCCGACCGTTTCCCCGGTCGGGGCCTTCGCTCTGCTCCTGTCCTCGTGTGCCCGGCTTCGCGGCCGGGCGGTCCGGCCGCCATCTCAGGCGGCCTTCACCCACTCGCGGCGGGTGCCCGCGGCCTGCGACCGCGAGCGGTTCGCCTTGGCCTTGCGGGCCAGCCGGTAGGCGGCGGCCGCACGGCGCAGTTCGGCGTTGCGGGACTTGGCGATCTCGTAGTCGTACATCTTCTGTCTCCTTGGGAGGCTCTCGGCCGGTGTCCCCGGCCTTGTGTTACTACTGTCGCGCCCCAGGGGGGTCCGCCACATCGGGCGACTTCGGTATCTCCGCTCCCCCCACGCCTTAGTTCCGGGCCCGCACACCTCAGATGACGCCTAAGGCCCCGGCCGGACCGCCTAAGCAGTGCGCCGAACCGTGTCCCCGGCGCGTGAACCGGCCTAGGATCGCGACGTGATCCGGCTGCGGATGAGTTGGGCTGACGTGGCGAGGACCCGGTTCGGGTGCTCGCCGCTCGGGGAAGTCGTGCAGAGCCTGTACCAGTTGGCGTCCCGGCGGGTGTCGCCGCTGCACCGGCCGTGGGCGGCGGCGACCCGGGACGGGCTGCGCGTGGTGGACATGGCGCTGCTGGGCGCCGTGGTGCCCGCGGGCCCGTACGTGGCGGACTTCCTCTTCGCCGCGGCCGCGCGGCCCGGGACGATCGACGTGCAGCTGCAGGCCGTCGCCGCCACGGATCCCGCGACGGTGCGCGCCGACCTCGCGGCCGTGTACGGGCGCGAGCCGGTGCCGCGGGCGGCTGCCGCGGTCCAGGGCGTGGGCGGGGCACGGCGGTTGGCGGACGCGCTCGGGTGCTACTGGGAGGTGGCGATCGAGCCGTACTGGCCCCGGCTGCGCGCCGTGCTGGAGGACGACGTGGCGTACCGGGCCGGCCGGCTGACCGGCGGCGGGGTCGACGCGCTGCTGTCGGGGCTGCATCCCGAGATGAGCGTGTCCGGTGAGGTGCTGCAGATCGGCAAGCGCCGGCACGCCGTCGACCACGATCTGGCGGGTGACGGGCTGATGCTCATCCCGTCGGTGTTCGCGTGGCCGGGACTGATGGTCGACAAGGAGCCCGGCCGCCCCGCGACGGTCGTCTACTCCTGCCGCGGCGTCGGCACGCTGTGGGAGGCCGACGAGCGGGAGCCGGACGACGAGAGCGCCCTCGGGGCCCTGCTCGGGCACAGCCGCGCGGCGGTCCTCGACGCGCTGGCGCTGCCGCAGACGACCACCGAGCTCGCGCGGGTGCTCGGGCAGAGTCCGCCGTCGGTGAGCTTCCACCTGTCGGTACTGCGGCGCAGTGGGCTGGTGACGTCGTGGCGGTCCGGTCGGCGGGTGCTCTACCGGCGTACACAGCTGGCCGACGGGCTGGTCACGGCGAGCGGTCCGGAGGTGGAGCAAGGCCGGGGCGCACAGCGGATGTAGAGCTCCCGCCGATTCCACCCCCATGGAATCGTTGGGCCGCTCCCGGCGCCCCTGCCACGGTGGGTCCGCATCCACGACCTACCCCGGGAGGATCCCGTGCGCAACGAGAGCACCCGCGGCCCGAGCCGCCGCAACGTTCTGCAGTCCGCGGCCGCCGTCGGCGCCG
This sequence comes from Streptomyces sp. NPDC051940, assembly GCF_040680895.1. NCBI lineage: Bacteria > Bacillati > Actinomycetota > Actinomycetes > Kitasatosporales > Streptomycetaceae > Streptomyces > Streptomyces sp. NPDC051940. Next base: position 45,596 of record NZ_JBFAXR010000038.1, read on the forward strand.
TCGCGGCACCCCTGAGCTGGGCGGCGGCGTCGCCGGCGCACGCCGCGACCGGCCTGGCGCTGCCCGAGGCCACGACGGACGTGACGCCGTTCCGGCTCGCGGTGCCGGACGGCGCGCTGGACGATCTGCGCCGGCGGCTGGCGGCGGCCCGCTTCCCCGAGCGGGAGACGGACGGCTCGCAGGGCGCCCCGCTGGACCGGGTGCGCGCCCTGGCCGACCACTGGCGTACGCGCTACGACTGGCGCCGGGTGGAGGCCCGGCTGAACCGGTTCGGCCAGTTCCGCACCCGGATCGACGGGCTGGGCATCCACTTCCTGCACGTACGCTCCCGGCACCCCGGGGCCGTGCCCCTGCTGCTCACCCACGGCTGGCCGGGCTCCGTCGTGGAGTTCCTGGACGTGATCGGTCCGCTGACCGATCCCCCGGCGTACGGGGGCAGTGCGGCGGACGCCTTCCACGTCGTCGTACCGTCGCTGCCCGGGTTCGGCTTCTCCGACCGGCCGGCGGCGACGGGATGGAACGTCCCGCGTATCGCCGCCGCGTGGGGGCTGCTGATGGAGCGTCTCGGCTACCGCCGCTGGCTGGCCCAGGGCGGTGACTTCGGCGGCAGCGTCACGCACGAGATGGCCAAGCAGGGACCGGCCGGGCTGGCCGGCGTCCACCTCAACTTCTTCCCGGTGTTCTCGCCGCCGGTGGGCGACCCGCCGACGGCGGAGGAGCAGGAGGCGCTGGCGAAGCTGCAGCGGTTCTTCAACGACGGCGCCGGTTTCGTGTACGAGCAGTCCACCCGCCCCCAGACCGTCGGCTACGGCCTGACCGACTCGCCGGTGGGGCAGGCGGCGTGGATCTACGAGAAGTTCCTGGAGTGGACGGACAGCGACGGCAACCCCGAGCAGGTGCTCGGCGTGGACCGGATGCTCGACGCCGTGATGCTGTACTGGCTGCCCGCCACGGCCGCGTCGTCGGCGCGTATCTACTGGGAGGACGCCCGCACCGCGGCCACGCCCGACGACTTCGCCGTGCCGGTCGGCTTCACGGTCTTCCCGCACGAGATCGTCCCGACGCCGAAGGTGTGGGCGGAGCGGGTCTACGGCTCCCGGCTGATCTACTTCAACACCGCCGCCCGCGGCGGCCACTTCGCCGCCTTCGAACAGCCGGCGCTCTTCACCGACGAGGTACGGGCGTTCGCCCGGCTGGTGCGCTGAGGGCCGTCGCAAGCGCTCCGAATCGTCACCGGCTTGACTGGTGACGAAATACCGTGCAGGCTTGCCATCGTCCGGTGGAGACCAGAGCACCGTCCACGGTCGATGAAGTGGAGTACCGCCATGAGCAAGCACGTCGCCACGGACCTCGCGGCAGCGGAGCGCAGCGCCCGCTTCGGCACGCTTCCCGAGCGGATCCGCTTCGAGGACATGACCGAAGCGGCGCAGGCCGAGCCGGGCGGCGGGGCGCGCACGTCGTACGATCCCGAAGGCGACTGGAAGTACTACTCCTGCCTGGCCCTCGACTTCGGGCTGTAGGGGCGGCGGGGCGACCGGTCACCCGGTCGCCACCCGTCATACGTTGACGACCATTCCACAACTCGTAGATTGCGCCGTTATCTGCAGCGCATCCTGCCGTGGGAAGGCACCCCGGGGGCGCGGCTCCCCGGGGGTGGAAATGGACAGGTCGACGTTCGGCGCGCTGCTGCGCGAGGCGCGGCGGCGTACCGCCCAGATGCCCCGCCAACTGCCGCCCGACCTGGCGACGTTCCGCGGCCGCGAGGACGTCCTGACGGCCGCCCGCGAACTCACACGTGTGGCGACCGAGCGCGGCGGATGGCCCGCTGCCCCTGACCCTGAACATCGAACGCGTGCTGGGCGTCACCGCACGGCAGACCGTCAGGGCGGAGTTCCGGTTCGATCCGGCAGATCGGGCGTGATCTCCTGCAGCAGGGGCTGCACTCGATGAGCGGCCCGGTGGCTGGAACACACCTACCGGCTCGTCCCCGCCGGCAGACGTCATCGCGCCGCCCTCCTGACCGGGTGTCCGGCGATCCGCGCGAGAATGGACTCATGACCTCACATCCGGACTCCCGAGCACTACGGGTGCCTTCCTCCGGTCGCGCCGGGCGCAACTGACCCCGCGGGAGTGCGGTTTGTCCGCGACGACCCGCAGGGTCGCGGAACTGCGCCGCGAGGAGGCCGCCCAGCTGGCTTCGATCAGCGTGGACTACTACACGCGGCTCGTGCAGGGCCGCGTACGGGCCTCCGGTCGGTGCTCACCACACTGGCGCCTGGACATCCTCGCGTGGAACCCCGCGGCCACAGCCCTCTACACGGACTTCGCCGCTCTCCCCGCCGATCGCCGCAACTACCTCCATCTCCTGTTCACCGACCCCGGCATCCGCGCGCTCCAACGCAAACGTGGCCCACGACGCCCGCGACGCGGTCGCCGCCCCTGCGCATGGAAGCCGCCGCGGACCCCGACGACCTCCACCTCGCCCGCCTCGTCGGCGACCTCAGCCTCGACTGCGACATCTGGACCAGCCCCGACGGATCGGGGCAACGTCTGATGGTTCTCACCGCCGAACCCCACGGCCCCTCCCACGACGCACTGCGCACGCTCACCTCCTGGCCCGCCGACCGGACGGAACCGATCACGTCCAACGGCGGTGGCGCATAACGCTGCTGCGGCCCCGAGGCGTGTCCGTCGAACTCGCCTTCCCCGGCCGCCGCGAAGGCGCTCATGTGTCTCCCAGCGCTGACACACTCGCAGAAGGTTTTCGACATACGTGTGACATCACCCCTTGGGGGATTTAGTCTCGTGTCCACCCAGGAACCCAGCGTGTGAGAGCCGGCGTTCCGTCTGACTCCATGGTGCCCAGCACGATTCGTACCGGCAGGACGCTCGCTCGTCCTTCGGGACGACACCGGTGTGGGCAAGAGCGCGCTGCCGGACCGCGTCGCCGACTTCGCGGCACAGGGCGATCACCGGGTGATGCGGGCGGTCGGCGTCGAGGCCGAGTCAGGCCTCCCGTTCGCAGGACTGCACCAGTTGCTGTATCCGCTGAGCTCCTGCATCGGCCGGCTGGACGGCAGCCACCGGGAGGCCTTCGACGGTGTGTTCGGCAGAAGCCGAGGCACACCTCCCTCCGTCATGACCCGCGGCATCGCGGTCCTCGACCTACTGGCACTGGCGGCTTCGCAGCAGCCTCTCGTGCTGGTTCTCGACGACGGCCAGTGGCTGGATCCGTCCAGCACGGAGGTCTTCGGCTTCGTCGGACGCCGGCTCACCGGCAGTTCGGTGAACATCCGAAGACCTGCTGGACCTGCACCATCCCGGTCTCGATCCCCGGATCCGCCGCCTGGTCCTGGACGAGGCCCAGGGAAATCCGCTGGCCCTGCTGGAACTTCCGCCCTACGTACGGGGCGGCCGGGTAGGACCGGATCCCAAGCAGCCGTTCGGCTACACCGGCATTCCACTGCCCCTGCGTCTGCAGCATGTGTACGGTTCCCGGATCGAGGCGCTCGACGACGGCGTACGAGCGGTGCTGCTCCGCGGAGCCCTGGACGGTGTGGGAGCGGGCTCGACAGCCGTCCGGACCCGGGCTTCGCGCTACCGCATGCTGGACGCCGACCAGGCCGCCGCCCTCGGTCTGCTCGACACCGATCCGCTCACCGGTGACTTCGTCTTCCGTCACCCCTTGGTGCGCTCGACCGTCGTCCAGATGGCGACCCCCAATGAGAGGCGCGCGGCACACGCGGCCCTGTCACATGTGCACCGTGAGGATGTGGAGCGGCACGCCACACACCTGGGCGCCTCGACGATCGACCCGGACGAGAAGGTGGCGGCTGCCCTGGAGGCGGCGGCGGACTCCGCCACTCGGCGGGGTGGCGCGCTGGCCGCCGTCGCCTGGCTGACCCGGGCCGCCGAGCTGAGCGAGAGCCATGGGACGGGTCACAGCGCCTGGGCGACGCGGCGTTCGTCGCCGGACACGCCGGGCAGCTCGATCAGGCCCGGCAACTGGTCCACTCCGCCACAGCGCCCGGGCCCGGCGAATCCCCGGCTTCCGTGGTCACGTCCGCGTACGTCGCGCTGTACGAGGACGGGGACGTACGCTCCTCCCGGCTGCAGGTGGTGGCCGCCATTGAGGACCTGCGCGCCACCGGGCCCGGGGAACCGAGCGAGGTACTCACACGCCTGGAGCGATGTGGTACGTCGTGGCGCCGGTGTGCGCAAGCGGGTGGAGAGCGCGTTCGCCGACCTCCACGACCTCGAGCCCTGGGACGTCACGCGGTTGGGCGTCGCCGCCTACCACGTCGACTGCCTCAGCCAGTACGGACCCCACCTGCAGCGGCAGGTGGATCGGGAGGTGGAAACGGGGGCCGTGGCGGCTGCCATGACGATGCTGCACCTGATCATGCTGGACCAGATGGCCGTCGGCGAGTGGGACGAGGCCGAGCGCACCGGACACCGCAACCTGGACCTGACGACGTCACATCGGCACACGCTGTTCGCCCATCACACCCGGGCCTATCTGGGCCTGCTGGCCGCGATGCGCGGCCAGGTCGAACGCGCGCGGGAACTGCAGGCCGCCGTCGACGCCTGGGCCCGCCCCCGCGGCGTCGGCTTCCTCATCCAGATCGCCGACGCCATCGGCACCACCGCCGCACTCAGCGAGGGCGATTACAAAGCCGCCAACCTCCACGCCATCGGCATCACGCCCCCTGGAACCTTCCAGCCCTACGCACACCAGGCCAGCCGCACTCTCCTCGACCTCGTCGAGGCGGCCCTCCACACCGGCCGTGCCGAACAAGCCCGCGCTCATGCCCTGGCCGCACGAGACGCCGGCCTCCCCGGCATCTCACCCCGCCTTGCCGTGATCACCAATGGCGCCCTCGCCATGACGGCCACCGATCCGGCCGAGGCCGACCGGATGTACCACCAGGCGGAGACCCACCCCTCCGCCCCGCACTTCCCCTTCGAACTCGCCCGCATCCGCCTCGCCCACGGGATCCGCCTCCGGCACACTCAGGGCAGGAAGATCGCGCGCCACTCCCTCACCCTGGCGGCAGAGGCCTTCGAACGCCTGGGAGCAGCCGCCTGGACCGAACGCGCACGGGCCGAGCTTCGGGTCGCCGGCACACCTGTCGCCGCGTCTTCATCGCATCTGACGGCACTGACGTGGCAGGAGCACCGGATCGCCTCCCTCGCCGCCGGCGGGCTCACCAACAAGGAGATCGGCGAGCGCATGCACCTCTCGCCGCGCACGGTCAGCTCCCATCTGTACCGGGTCTTCCCCAAGCTCGGCATCACCTCCCGCGCCGCACTCCGCGACGCGTTGGGCAGGCTTCCCGGGGATCGGCCTGTGTGACGCCCACGTTCAGCCCTCGGCGGAGTGGGCTCGTATGCCGTTCGCCTCGAGCCAGCCGAGAACGTGGTCGGCGACCTGGCGCCATCCGCTGTCGATGACCAGCGAGTGGCCGCGGTCGGGGAACTGCTTCAAGTCGGTTACGGCCGTGCTGTCGCCGTACTGCTTGTAGACCGCGCGGGTCACCGAGTCGGGCACCAGCCGGTCCTCCTGCCCGGAGACCAGCAGGAGGGGGCCACGGCCGGCGCTGCCGGTGTCCGCCCGGGCGCGTGAGCTGCGGGCCGCGCCGGCGCGGCAGAGGTCGGTGAGCACACGGCGCGGCGCGGGCAGGGCATAGCGCTCGAAGAGCCGGTGGGCCTGCTCCTCATCCTCCGTATTGGCCAGGACCCGGTGGAACTGCTCCGCGGACAACAACACGAGGTGGTCGCCGGCGTCCGAAGGAGAGGTGCTCCCCAGGGGGTTGGCCGGAAACGGGACACCGGTGATCGGGGCGGGTGCGATGGCCACGGCGGCCCGGCCGATGTCGAGGCCGATGAGGTGTTGCGCGATGAGGCCGCCGACGGAATGGCCGACGATCACCGGAGCCAGGTCGAACGAGCGCACGATGGCGGTGTAGTGATCGGTGAGCGCGTCCAGCCCGAGGTCGGCGAATGTCCCGGGGCGCCGGCGCTCGTCGTACGCGGTGGCCTGCTCTCCCGGCCAACCGGGTGCGAAGGGAAGGAACCCGCGGCGGGCGAAGCGTTTCGCCCACGCCTCCCAGGACAGCGCGTGCATCCACGCTCCATGGATGAAGACGACGGGAGTACGGTCCACGGTGGGTTCCTCCGAGCACGATGACAGCCCGGCACCAGCACGCGGGCGACGCTTTGAGCATCGTTCGGCCACGGATCACGGGCGACAGTTGAATGACTGAATGTCGGCCGGCTGAAGCAGGAGGACGGTGTGTCCGTGCCCCGGACGGAGTCGCCCGGGGCACGGACGGCGCGGGGCCCGCGGAGGCGGCGCGCCGGCGCGGTCAGCTCGCGCTCGCGGGGGTGAGACCGCGGGGCAGACCGCCGGACTTGCCCTGGTAGGCGGCGTCGAAGGCGAGGGCGACGAAGCCGCGCTCGGCCATCAGCCGGGCATAGGTACCGGACGTCTGCTCCTTGACTCCCGTACCGGGGTGGCCGACCACCAGCGCCGGCAGCGGGCCCGACGCCGGGGTGTCGGGCGGTGGAAGAGGCAGGATTCTGCCTGGGAAAGAACCTGCCCCCTCACACGTACGTCGCAACCGGGGCGGCGACGCGACACTGGAGGGCATGAATTCGGTTTCCCCTACCCACGGTTGCGAGGCGGCCCCGCACCGACCAGCCGCAGGAGCGCCCTGGACCTGACCGCCGGCGACGGCGGCAATCCCAGTGTGGAGATCGGCATGGTCGTCGCGGGCGGTCAGCTGTACGTCCGTGCCTACCGCGGAGTCCGCTCTCGCTGGTATCAGGCTGCACGCGAGCACGGTCACGGCCACATTCAGGTGGGTGACGTCAGGCACGATGTCGCGTTCCGGACCGAGGGCGTCGAACCCTCCGCCGACATCGACGACGCCTTCCGCGTCAAGTACGGGCAGTCGGCGCACCTCCTCGTCGCCGGCGCCGAGGCACGGGCCGCGACGATCCGGATCGTGCCGGCCGGCTGAGGTTCCAGTCGTCGACGGGTCGGGGGCTCCGTCCGATTGACCGCGGCCCGGTACGACGGGACTTGCCTCCTCGATGCGTCACCTGTCAAAGTGGTGACGCAAGAGCTGCCGTCATCGGGCCGGTGGACGGCCATCGGCACACGTGTGCCGCCGCGGACGCCCGACGACGGACGTTGTGCAGCAGGCCGCGCGTGCGGCGGACGAGGAGGAACGAACATGAGGACCAGCAACCCGATCTTCTCCCGCTGGGGCGGCTCCCGTGACGCCGGCCCGGCGGGTGCTCACCAGCCCAGTCCGGTGGGCGCGACGGTCGCCGGACACCAGGCGGGCGAGTACCGGACCAATCCCTACGCCTCCCCGGCCGACACCGGCCTGCGGGCCGCCTCAACCGCGGTCACCATGGACGACGTCATCGTCCGCACCGCGACGACCCTCGGCACCGTCACCCTCGCGGCAGTGGCGTCCTGGCTGCTGCTGCCGGTCGACGAGGCGAACCTCGGCCGGTCGTACGGCATTGCCGTGGCCGCCGCCCTCGGCGCCTTCGTCCTGTCGCTCGTCCAGGCGTTCAAGCGGTCGCCGTCCCCGGCGCTGATCCTCGGGTACGCGGCGCTCGAGGGCCTCTTCCTCGGCGTGTTCTCCAGCACGGTCTCGACGTACATCGCCCCGGGCGTGGTCGTGCAGGCGGTGCTCGGCACCTTCGCGGTGTCCGCGGGCACGCTCATCGCGTACCGGATGCGCTGGATACGGGTCGACCAGAGGTTCGCCGGCTTCGTCGCCGCCGCGGCGACCGGCTTCCTGCTGCTGCTGGTCGCCGACTCCCTCTTCTCCACCTTCGGAGCGGGAGGTGGCCTCGGCTTCCACAGCGGCGGACTCGGCATCGCCTTCGGCCTCATCGGTATCGTGCTCGGCGCCGCCTTCCTCGCCCTGGACCTCAAGCAGGTCGAGGACGCCGTCGCCTACGGCGCCCCGCGTGAGGAGGCGTGGCGGGCCTCCTTCGGTCTCACCATGACGCTGGTGTGGATCTACCTCGAGGTGCTGCGCGTGCTGACGATCTTCAACAGCGACAACTGATCGCTCCGGCACCGCGGGGGCCTGCCCGGCGGGCTCAGCGGCGAGTGGCCGACCTGTTCAAAGCGTTTCGACCCGCCCCTGGCAGGGGCGGGTCGAAACGGACAGCCCGCCCGAGAGCAGGGTGGGCCACCGCCCGCCCAGCCCGGAGCCGCGGCGCCGCAGTCCGACGATGCACAGCAGCCGGAGCGATGGCTCACGGCACACCGAAGACCCACCCGGACAGTATCGCTGGTTAAACCGGTGACGAAGGCGAAGGTGGCTCGCGTTCGTCGTTCGACGGCCTGTTACCGCTTTGGGTGTTCGCCAGGCGCAAGTGTCGACACTTATCTACGCAGAGATGCCGGGCCTGGGTATCATGCGCAGCAACGTTCATATCGAGGGAGCGCGACCGTTATGAGCAACCAGTCAACCGCCACCCGGTTGGTGGACCAAGCCTCGTCGGACCTGAAGGAGAATCGCCGTCTGCAGCAGGAGCTCGTGACGCGGATCGCGGTGCTGAAGCAGGAGGAAGCCCTCCTGACGGACATCCTGAACCTCGCCAAGCGGTACGAGAGCTTCACGGACCCGACCCGACTGCCCGAGCAGTTGCAGGACGAGCCCATCGCCGCGAACGTGACGCGTCGAGCATCCGCCGGGGCCGAGGCAGCCACACGAGGGAAGACGCGTCGACCTCTTCTCGGGGACCTCCTCCTGGAGTTGCTCGGCAAGTACGACGAGCCCCGCCTCGCGAAGGAGCTGCGGGACGAACTCCTCACCGAGCACCCGGACCGCAACCCGACCCCGCAGGTGGTACGGAACACGCTCGAGTCGCTGGTGGCCAAGGGGCGCGTCCGGCGCCACAAGCAGCAGCGCTCCGTGATGTACACGAGCCACTGACACCGCCCGCCTGCCCGACCGGCGATGGGCTGTCGCAACCGGCCGGGCGCCTACGCACGCATGCGCAGGCACATGTGCTCACATGTTCCCGGTTCATCGGATCGTTGGTCCGGTGTGTCGTCGACACAAGCCCAGTTCATGAGTCCCGCCACGTCTCCAGCAGGCGCAGCCACACCTCGCTGATCGTGGGGAACGCCGGTACCGCGTGCCAGAGGCGCTCGACGGGCACCTCGCCGGTGATGGCGACGGTGGCCGAGTACAGCAGTTCGCCGACGCCCGGACCGGCGAAGGTGGCGCCGACGACGACCTGTCGGTCCCGGTCGATCAGGATGCGGGCCCTGCCCCGGTAGTCGGGGCGGTACTGGAGGGCGCCCGCGAGGTGGCCCATCTCGTAGTCGACGACATCGACGTCACCACCGGTGCGCTCGGCCTCGCGCGTGGTCAGTCCCACCGAGGCGAGTTCGGGGTCGGTGAAGACGACACCCGGGACGGCCTCGCCGTCAGCGGTGGCACCGTGCGGCGTCCAGCGGCCGGTCTCGAGGCGCTCGCCGCGGGCCCGGGCGACGATCACGGCGCCCGCGATGCGGGCCTGGTACTTGCCCTGATGGGTGAAGAGGGCCCGGCGGTTGACGTCTCCGACGGCGTAAAGCCAGCCCCCGGGCACGGCGGTGACCGTCAGGCTGTCGTCGGTGGCCAACCAGTCGCCCGGGACCAGTCCCACCGTGTCGAGCCCGATGTCCTTCGAGCGCGGGCCCCGGCCGATGGCGAAGAGGATCTCATCGGCTTCGACTTCTCCGCCGTCCGACAGGGCTATCCGGATCACCCCGTCGCCTCCTCGCCCGGCGGCGACGACCGAGACATTGAGACGCACGTCCGCGCCGGCTTCCCGCAACCGCTCGGCCACCAGCTCGCCCGCGAAGGGTTCCATACGGGGCAACAGCCCCTCCTCCCGGGCGAGCAGAGTCACCTTGCTGCCCAGCGCCTGCCAGGCGGTGGCCATCTCGACGCCCACCACACCGGCGCCGACGACCGCCAAGCGCCCGGGCGGTTTGCCGGCGCTGGTCGCCTCCCGACTCGTCCAGGGCTTCAGGTTCTCGACGCCGGGCAGCGGGGGCAGGACCGCGCTGCTGCCGGTGCACACGGCCACGGCGTGCCGGGCGCGCAGCCGGACGGTCGCGCCGTCCGGGGTCTCCACCGACACCTCACGCTCCCCGGCGAGGCGCCCGTGGCCGCGCAGCAGGTCGATCCCGGCCGACTTGACCCACTGGACCTGGTCGTCGTCCTTCCATTCGGCGGCCATGCGATCGCGGTGTGCCAGCACGGCCTCGACGTCCAGCGGGTTCTTCACGGCCGGGTCGATCCCCGGAACGTGCATGGCGTCGGCACGCAGGATCGCCGGACGGAGCAGGGCCTTGCTCGGTTCGCAGGCCCAGTAGGAGCACTCCCCGCCGACCAGTTCGCTCTCCACGAGGACGGTGCTCAGACCTGCGGCGGTGGTGCGGTCCGCGACGTTCTCGCCGACCGGGCCTGCGCCGATCACTATGACGTCGTAGGTGCGGATGTTCTCGGACGTCATGCGTCCTCCTGTCGTGGAACGGGGCGGCGGGACGGTTTACGTGATCGACCCGGTCTCAGCGGCCGGGCGCGCGCTCGGTGACCTCCTGGAGGAACCACTCGTTGCCGTCGGGGTCCGTGAACGCGGCGAACGTTCCGTAGCTGGCCCGCTCAGGGTGCAGGCCCGGTACCCGGTGGGAGTCACCGGCATGGTGGAAGGCGCCGGTCTGGTCGCGGAACGGTCCGGAGACTGCCACACCTCGGGACTGCAACTCCTCCTGGGCCTCGACGATGTCGGTGACGGTCAGCTGGAGGCCGTGCAGCGTGCCTGCCTCCTGCCGGGTCAGGCCCTCGCCGAAGATGATCGAGCACTCGGAACCGGGCGGGGTGACCTGCACGATCCGATAGCCGTCATGGATCGGGAAGTCGGCATCCAGGCGCCAGCCGAGTTGGCCGGCGTAGAAACCCTTGGCTCGGTCCACGTCGGAGACCGGCAGAACGACGACTTCAAGCTTCATGTCCACTGTTTGCTCCCGCATTCGATGAATCGCGCACTGATGGGACCGGCCCATCGGCGTCGCGCTCCCACTGTCGGCCGCCGGTCACGGCGACCGCATCAGTCACTTGACGGTTCATCCGTGGCCGTCGTCTGCAGCAACGTGGTGTGCCCCGCCTTCGGCAGGTGAATCGTCACCGCCTTGACAGGTGACGCAGGAGGATGCACGCTGATGTCCGCCGCCGCCTTGGGCGACAACAGAGCAACTCGCCGGTGAAGGATTCCCCCATGACAGTCGTACGGTTCCATCTCGTCTCCAAGCTCAGCCCCTCGGACGTACGGGAGGTGCTGACCGATTTCAGCCCCTCCCGCGCCGACGTCTGGCCCACCATCGACGCCGAGCACTTCCGGGTCCACGAACTCGGCGACACCTGGGCCGAGGTGACCGAAGGCACCTCGGCCGCGTGGGAGCGCGCCCACTACGAGTGGGAGCCGGACGGCGACACCGTCACCGTCACCACGCTGGACTCCAAGCTCTTCGGGGCCGGCGGCGGCTGGGTCTTCCGTCTGACGCCCGAGGGTGCCGGCACCCGGGTCGACGTGGAGCTGACGCGGCAGCCGAGCACGCTCAGGGGCAAGATGCTGGCCGCCCTGCTCCCCCTCGCCGCCCCGCCCTCCTTGCGCAAGTCGTTCGCCGGTCCCCTGCAGGCCGCGTGAGCTCAGGCCGCCGGGGCGGCCTCGCGGGCGGTGTGCCGGTCGGAAGGACGGCCCTCGCCCCCGGCCTTGCGGGCGGGCTTGAGGAACAGAGCGAGCAGCACGCCGACGGCGAGGGTCGGCGCGATCCAGAGATAGCCCGTGGCCGTGGCGTGGGCGAAGGCGTCCAGCGCGGTGTCGCGCGGGGCGACGGGGAGTTGGGCGATGGTGTCGGGGCGGGCGGCGTCGAAGCCTCCGCCGGTCGGCAGACCGCCGGCGCGGTCGGCGAACTCGTTGCTGAGCAGGGCACCGAAGACGGCGACGCCGAAGGCCGCCCCGATGGACCGGGCGAAGGTGACCACCGCGCTCGCCGCACCGAGGTCGGCTGCGGGAACGCTGTTCTGGACGGTGGTCAGCACGACCATCGGCACCATGCCGATGCCGACACCCGTGATCAGGAAGTACAGGCCGAGGACGAACGTGCCGGTGGCGGCCCCGATCGTGCCCAGCAGGAGCAGTCCGGCGAGGTTGGCGAGCAGACCCCCGAGGAGGATCGGGCGCAGTCGGCCGGCGTGGGCGGACCAGCGTCCGGCCAGTGACTGGCTGATGACCAGCCCGGCCACCAGAGGCAGCATGTGCACACCGGAGAGCGTGGCCGAGACTCCGTGGACGATCTGCAGATACGTCGGCAGATAGACCAGGACACTGAACATCGCCGCGTTGGCGAGGAACCCGATCAGCGAGGAGAAGACCACGGTCCGCGAGGCGAGCATGGCCGGCGGCAGGACCGGGGCCGCGGCACGGCGCTCGACCGGCACGAGCAGCGCGGCCGTCGCGACGGAGGCGGCGATCAGGCCGAGGGTGGCCGGTGAGGTCCAGCCCCAGCGCTCGCCGAACGACGTGATCAGGATCAGGCCGGTGGCGGTCGCGGCCAGCAGCAGGGAGCCGAGGTAGTCGATGCGGGCACCGGCCCTGCTGACGGTCGCGGGCAGCGCACGCGCCGCGATGGCCAGGGCGACGGCACCGACGGGGAGATTGACCAGGAAGGCCCACCGCCAGGACAGCTGGTCGGTGAAGACGCCGCCGAGCAGCGGGCCGGCGATGCTGGCGACGCCGTAGACCGAACCGAACATCGCCTGGTAGCGACCGCGCTCGCCCGGGGCGACGATGTCGCCGACCAGGGCGAAGGTCAGCACGATCATGCCGCCGCCGCCCACGCCCTGGAGCACGCGGGCGGCGATCAGCTCGGGCAGGTTCTGGACCAGGCCGCAGGCCACCGAGGCGATCAGGAAGACCGAAGTGGCCGTCAGATACAGGCGCTTGCGCCCGAACATGTCACCCAGCTTGCCCCACACCGGCGTGACCGCCGTGGACGCGAGCAGGTATGCGGCGCTGACCCACGCGATGTCGTCGAACCCGTTCAGGTCCTCCGCTATCCGCGGCAGGGCCGTCGAGACGATGGTCTGGTCCAGGGACGCCAGAAGAACCGCCAGGATCAGGGCGCTCATGGCGGCGGCGACACCGCCCGTCCGGGGTGATCGAAGTTGTTGTGCCGTTGACATCGGAAGACTCCGTTCAAAGGGGTGGCAGGAGTGCTGCGGCAAGACGGTCTGACCACAGCTCCATGGCACTATCCGAGCTATCTGTCACTTCAATGTAGCACTTAATTCTTGTACCTCTACGCAAGAGAGGTAGTAGACCCTGCAGACTGCACACCGCGCCGCTACACTCGGTGCCGTGAGAGCAGACGCGACGCGTAATCTGGAGACCGTCCTGACGACCGGGGCGCGCATGCTGGCCGCCGATCCGGGCGCCAGCATCGCGAGCATCGCCGCCGAGGCGGGTGTGGACCGGCGCACCGTCTACCGGCGCTTCGCCTCACGTGAAGAGCTGCTCGCGGCCATCTACGAATCCCGCCTCACGGCCGTCGAGCACGCCATCGAGGACGCGCGGCTGCGCGAGGCACCCGTCGCCGTCGCCCTGCACCGCTACGTCGAGAACGTGATCGCCGTCAACCGCACCTGGCCCGTCGACCTGGCCCGGATGCTCGCCGACGACGCGCTCAGGCGGCGCCGGGAGACATCCGTCCGCGAAGTCGACGCGTTCCTGCAACGGGCCACCGACGAGGGCCTCCTGCGCGCGGATCTCCCCACGGGGTGGGCCGCCGCCCTGCTGCCCTCGCTCATGCATCTGGTCGCACGACAGATGCCGGAGCTGAGCCCGGCACAGGCCGCGGACGTGGTCGTCGACACGTTTCTGCGCGGGCTCGGCACGTCCTGACGAACACAGTGCCCAGCCCGGATGTCCCGATACCTTCCAGCGCAAGGCGGAGCATGAGCGCACAACTGAGGCGCCGGACGCGGCGACCGGGGCTGACGAGCCTCACGATCGCGGCGAGCGGCCTGCTCGCCCTGCTGATAGGCATCGCGTTCGCGGTCCTGCTGTGGGCGATCAACGACGCCAACAGCTCCACCTCGGCACGACGCGCCTCACGCACGGCGCTGCTCGAGGCCGGGAGCATGGAACAGCTGCTCCTGAACCTGGAGACCGGACAGCGCGGCTTCGTGATCACCAAGCGGGAGGACTTCCTGCAGCCCTGGCACGCCGCCCGCGAGAAGTTCCCCGCGGACGCACGGCGGTTCACCGAGACCGCCACCTCCACGGGGCAGCGGCGCACCGCCGACGGGATCACGAGGGACATCGAGTCCTTCATCGACGACTACTCGGTCCCGCTGGTCGAGATGGTCCGGCAGGGCGATCCCAACGCCTCCGGCCTCGACGAGGCGATCGAAGGCAAACGGCGCGTCGACGAACTGCGGGCCCGGTTCGACCGGTACATCACCGACGAACGCGCACAGCTCGCCGAGCGCACCGACACGGCCGGGACCAACAGCCGCCGGGCGATGCTCGCCGCCGGCGCGGGTCTCGCGGCGTCGATCGCACTGGTGGCCGTGTTCACCGTGCTCCAGCACCGAGCGGTGGTACGCCCGGTGCGCGGGGCGGCCGCCGCCGCGGAACGGCTGGCGGGAGGTGAGCTGGGCGTACGGATTCCCCCCAGCAGGATGCCCGAGGTCGCGGCGCTGGGCACGTCCTTCAACACCATGGCGACCTCGCTGCAGGACAGCCGCCGGCGCACCATGGAGAGCGTCGAAGCCGTCCATCGGCGCACGGCCCGGGACCTGCACGACGGGGCCCAGCAACGCCTGGTCAGCCTGATGATCGGGTTGAGGCTAGCGCGGGAGCTGATACCCGACGACGGCGATGCCACGGTGACCGATCTGCTGGACCAGTCGATCGACAACGCCCAGACGGCGATCAACGAACTGAGGGAACTCGCGTCGGGGATCTACCCGCTGGTCCTCACCGTCAAGGGTCTGGTGGCCGCGGTGAAGGACCTCGCCTCCCGCTGCCCGGTGGCCGTCACCGTCACGAGCACCGACGACCGGAGGATCTCCCAGGCCGTCGAGTCGAACGCGTACTTCGTGGTCGCGGAAGCCGTCACCAACGCGGTCAAGCACGCCGGGGCGTCCCGGATCGACGTACGGATCCGCTTCGGGGACGTCCTGCGGATCACGGTCGCCGACGACGGCATCGGCGGCGTGGCCAAGCACACCGCCGGCAGCGGCCTGACAGGGCTCGCGGACCGGGTGGCAGCCTTCGACGGCACCGTGGCCATCGACTCCCCGCCCGGCAACGGCACCACGATCCGGGTACAGATCCCGGTCCCGGCCGAGGTGCCGCACTAGGGCCTGTCTTCAAACTCCCGTCGTCCGCGCGGAGCGCGGGCGCTGCGGCGTTCGGTGCGTGCTCTCGGCGTGCGGCGTCGCAGGTCATGTGGCGGAGCCACCTGTCCTGTGGCGCCGTGCGGCGAGGGTGCGTGCCGGGCGTCGCAGCGCAGACGGGAGTTTGAAGACAGGCGCTAGGCGGCGGGCTTCGCGCGCCGCCCGACGCGCTGCGTCACTCCGCCAGGAGCACCAGCTCGTCCCAGTCCACGCCGTCCAGTTCGGTTCCCCGCGGAACCAGGGTGTAGGTCTCCGCCAGCCACTCCGCGACCGGATCGGCGGGGATCTCGAACAGCGCCTTGTGGGCGCTTCCCACCCGTACGCAGAAGGTGGCGGGCTCGCCGTCGTCGTCGTACACCGGCCACAGCACCACTTCGCCCTCGCCCGAGCGGGTGGCCAGGCCGTCGGCCAGCAGCTCCCGGGAGAAGAACCAGCGGACCGGCGACTCGCCGTCCGTGTTGAAGACGACGGCGACGGCGAGCGGGTCCTGCGGGTCGTACGAGAACTCACAGGGCAACGTCAGGGCCAGATCGGAGAACACCCAGTGCGTGATCTCCAGTGCCAGGTAGCGCTTGTGCATGGACGCCTCCAAGGGATTCGGCCGGTCGATCGGCCAGGACACCAGTCTCGGAGCAGTCCTCGTCCGGGTCTGTGGTGCGCTCCCTCGCCCGGCGTCGGGTTTTCCCGACACCGCCCGTACGGTCAACCGCGCCGCACACGTGGGTGTGTTGCACCCGCGCGCTCCGCGCCGATCCCACACGTGGGCCACCTGTGTGGACACCGCCACGGGCTAGGATGCCGTTCATGAACCAACCACTGCGGGCGGTGCTGGGAGAAGACCAGCCGATCGTGCGCGAAGGCATCGCGGCCATCCTGCGAAGGGCCGGCATCGATGTCGTCGCGGCCGTCGACAACGCGGTGGACCTCGTTCGCGCAGCCGAGAAGCACCGGCCCGACGTGGTGATCACCGACATCAAGATGCCGCCGGACTTCCAGGCCGACGGACTGCGCGCCGCCCGGGAGATACGCGCGGCCCGGCCGGAGACGGCCGTCATCGTCCTGTCCCAGTTCCTGGACGCCTCCTACGCGCTGGACCTGGTCGGCGACGATCCCAGCGGAGTCGGCTACCTGCTCAAGGAGAAGGTGGCGAGCCCGCAGATCCTCACCGACGCAGTCGAGCGCGTCGTCGCCCGTGACTCGGCCCTGGATCCGGACGTGATCGCGGCGCTGCTCGGGCGCAAGCGTCCGGAGGATCCGCTGTCCGCGCTGACGCCGAAGGAGCGCGAGGTGCTGGCACTGATGGCCGAGGGCCATTCCAACGCGGGGATCTCCGGGCAGCTCTTCGTGAGCGTGGCCGCCGTGGAGCGGCATGTGACCGGCATCTTCATGAAGCTGGGGCTCAGCCAGAGCGCCTCCGGACAGCACCGGCGGGTGCTGGCCGTGCTGCGCTACCTCGAGCAGTAGCCGAGCGGTCAGCCGCTTCGCGGGTCAGGACGCGGAGGCGTCGAACAGGCCCGTCAGATCAGCGTCGAACAGCCGGTCCTTGGCGATGAACGACGCGATGCCGGCCCGCTCCAGCTCCTCCTGCGACCAGAAGGACTGGTCCGTGGAGGTCAGCACGATGCGCGGCGGATGATCCTCCTCGGTCACCAGGCGGGCCACGGCCAGCCCGTCGAGGTCCGGCAGGTGGAGGTCGAGCAGCAGCCCGTCGGGGCGGTGTGCCCGCACCGCGGCCAGGGCCGAGGCGCCGTCCCCCGATTCCGCCACGACGCGCAGCCCCCGCGCCATGAGCAGCGTCCGGGCGATCCGGCGGAATCCGGGGTCGTCGTCGACGACCACGATGTTGATGCACATGAGCCCAGCATGCACAACGGCCTGGTGGCCGGACCATAGGGGGAGCCCTACGGTTGGGTCTCGCTCCGGCAAAGGAGCTTCGCTCCCCAGACCGTTCGCGCGCCCTCTCCGCACGACACAGAAGCAGTCAAACGACTGACGTCGAGACCGGCAAAACAGGCAAAGGTCGGACTCGTCCAGTTGTTGTGCGAGTTCAACGAGAGGTACGAGATGACCAGCACATGGTTGATCACTGGCGCGTCCCGAGGCTTCGGGCGCGCCTTGGCGGAGGCCGTCCTGGATGCCGGCGACCGGTTGGTGGCGACCGCGCGGCGCCCCGAGCAGCTCCAGGACCTGGTCACCCGGTACGGCGACCGGGCCCGGGCCGTGCCGCTGGACGTCACCGACTCCGCCGCCGCCCACGACGCCGTCCGGGCCGCGGTCGACGCCTTCGGCCGGCTCGACGTCGTGGTGAACAACGCCGGTTACGCCAACAGCGGTCCGATCGAGGAGATGGCGGAGGACGACTTCCGCGCCCAGTTCGAGGCGAACTTCTTCGGCGTCGTCAACGTCACCCGGGCCGCCCTCCCCGTGCTGCGCAGCCAGCGCTCGGGGATGTTCGTCCAGTTCTCCTCCCTCGGCGGCCGCGTGGGCGGCACGCCCGGCATGGGTGCCTACCAGAGCGCGAAGTTCGCCGTGGAGGGCTTCTCCGAGGTGCTGGCCGGCGAGGTCGCCCCGTTCGGGGTGAAGGTCCTGATCGTCGAGCCGGGCGCCTTCCGCACCGACTGGCAGGGATCGTCCATGGCGCTGCACACCGTGGGCCCGGACTACGAGCAGACCGTCGGCGCCATGAACACCTACCGCCGGGACAACAACGGCAAGCAGCCCGGCGACCCGGTCCGCGCGGCCAGGGTCCTCATCGACGTCGTCGGCCACGACGACCCGCCGCGCCGGCTGCTGCTCGGCGCGCAGGCCGTGACGATGGCGCTGGAGGCGGGCGAGGCGCGAGCCGCCGAGACGCTGAAGTGGGCCGAGGCCGGCGCGGCCGCGGACTTCCCGGCCGGAGCCTAGCCGATGGCCACGCGACACACCTTTCCCGCACCTGACACGAAGGGGCACTCCATGACCCGCACGTGGCTCATCACCGGCGCATCCCGCGGCCTGGGCAAGGCCCTCGCCGAGCACGTACTGGCCCGGGGCGACCAGGTGGTGGCAACGGCGAGTTCCACCCTGGCAACCACCGAACTGGCCGGCCGCCATCCGCGGACCGCACTGGCCTGCAAGCTGGACATCACCGACGCCGACGACCGGGTGGCCGCGGTACGGGCCGCCGAGGAGCGGTTCGGGGGCATCGACATCCTGGTCAACAACGCCGGGATCGACTTCATCGGCGCCCTGGAGGAGCAGGAGGAGAGCGACTACCGCCGGCTGTTCGAGGTCAACTTCTTCGGCGCCGTCGCCCTCACCCGGGCCGCCCTGCCCGGCATGCGCCGCCGGCGCAGCGGCGTCGTCGTCAACGTCTCGTCCATGGACGGCCTGGCGAGCCTCCCCGCCAACGGCTACTACTCGGCCAGCAAGTTCGCGCTGGAAGGCTTCACCGAGGCGCTGTGGCAGGAGATCGAGCCCCTCGGCCTGCACGCGATGATCATCCAGCCCGGCTCCTTCCGTACGGGCATCGAGGACCGGACCAGGGCGTCCGGCACGGCGATCGAGGACTACGCCGCCACGGCCGGCGCCTTCCGCCGCATGATGGGCAGTCTCACCCCGGAGATGTTCCCCGGCGATCCCGAGCGGGCCGCCGCGGCGGTCTACGAGGCCGCGACCGCGTCGCACCCGCGGCACTGGGTGGTCCTGGGCAGCGACGCCCAGCGGCGGATCGGCACCAAACTCGATCTGCTGCGCGCTGAGTTCGAGGCCGGCAAGGACGTGGCGTTCAGCACCGACTTCCCCGGCAGCGCCGACAACGCGGTGCTCTGAACGACCTCGGCGGTGCGCACACGTGTCAGCCGTACCGTCATGTGACTGATGTGTCCGGTTCCCCACCGCCGAGAGTATGTGTCACCGGCAGGGCCACCGGCGCGGAGCAACCCGCGCCGGCCGCCCCTCTTCAGGTTTCTCTTACGGAGGTTCCACATGATCAACAGGCGTGCTTTCAGCAAGGTCCTCGGTCTGGGCGGCGGAGCAGCCGCGATCTCGCTGACCGGACTGCAGGGCGCCGCGAGCGCCGGGCCCGCATCCACCGGCGCGCAGACGCCCACCGTGCCGGTCGTCGCTCCTGGCACCCACACGGGCTTTCCGACGCTCAAGCAGGTGCGGGCCGGCCTGCTGGACGTCGGCTACGCCGAGGCGGGTCCCGCCCACGGCCCCGTCGTCATCCTGCTGCACGGCTGGCCGTACGACATCCACAGCTACGTCGACGTCGCGCCCCTCCTCGCCGACCAGGGGTACCGCGTCCTGGTCCCCTACCTGCGCGGTCACGGCACCACGCGGTTCCTGTCCGACAGCACCTTCCGCAACGCCCAGCAGTCCGCCGTCGCCCTCGACATCATCGCGTTCATGGACGCCCTGAACGTCCGCAGGGCGGTCCTCGCGGGCTTCGACTGGGGCTCGCGTACGGCGGACATCATCGCCGCGCTGTGGCCGGAGCGGGTCAAGGCACTGGTCTCCACCAGCGGTTACGTCATCACCAACGTCGAGGCCCAGAAGACGCCCGCCGCGGCCAACGTCGAGCACAACTGGTGGTACCAGTGGTACTTCGCCACCGAGCGGGGGGCCCAGGCCATGAACACCCCCACCAACCGGGATGCCCTGTGCCGTCTGGTGTGGACGATCGTCTCCCCCAACTGGAACTTCGACGACGCCACCTTCGCACGCACCGCCCAGGCCTTCGCCAACCCCGACTACGCCGCCATCGTGCTGCACAACTACCGCTGGCGCCTCGGCCTCGCCGAGGGTGAGCGCCGATACGACGGTTACGAGAAGCAACTCGCCGCGCGGCCCTCCATCCAGGTCCCCACCGTCACCCTCGACCCCGCGCTCGACCCCTTCACCGCGCCCGGTGACGGCGCGTCCTACCGCGGCTTCTTCACCGGTCCCTACCAGCACCGCACCATCGCCGACATCGGCCACAACCTTCCACAGGAGGCGCCCACCGTCTTCGCCCAGGCGGTCGTCGACGCCGATCACCTCTGACGCGACACCGGGGCCACCGTCCGCGGCCGGAGAGGGTACTGCCCTCTCCGGCCGCTTCGCGTTTCACGCGTCACCGGCTTGACAGGTGACGCTCTCGAATGACACATTGATCACCAGTCAGGGCGGTGACTCATATGAATGAGGTTGGCCCGCCCCCTCGTTGAAGAGAACCTGGAAGGGGTCTGTCGTGGTGAGTACCAAGGGTGGACACAAGAGACTGGCGACGAGTGTCGTCGCGACCGTCACCGCGGGCCTCGCGCTGGGCGCGTTCGCCCTCAGCGGCAGCGCCACCGGCACGCCCCGGCCCGCCGGGGCGGTGAAGGCCGCCGACGGCGACGGAGCGGTCAAGCCGACCATCGTCCTGGAGCACGGCGCCTTCGCCGACGGATCCAGCTGGAACGGCGTGATCGCCGACCTGCGCGCCGACGGCTACCCCGTGGTGGCCGCCGCCAACCCGCTGCGCGGCCCGGCCTCCGACGCCGCCGCACTGCGCACGGTCCTGGACCACATCAAGGGCCCGAAGATCCTCGTCGGCCACTCCTACGGCGGCAACGTCATCAGCCAGGCCGCCGCCGACGACCCCGAGGTCAAGGCCCTCGTCTACGTCGCCGCCTTCCTGCCCGCCCCCGGCGAGAGCGCCCTGGAGCTGACCAACAAGTTCCCCGGTTCCACCCTCCCCGACGCGCTCGACCCCGTCAGCCACCAGCAGGCGGACGGAACCACCGCCACCGACCTGTACATCCAGCAGGACAAGTTCCACCAGCAGTTCGCCGCCGACGTCCCCGCCGAGCAGGCCGCCCTGATGGCCGCCGCACAGCGGCCCATCGCCCAGTCCGCCCTGGTGGAGAAGGCGACCGCCGCCGCCTGGAAGACCAAGCCCACCTGGGACATCGTCACCACCCGCGACTTCAACATCCCCGCGGCCGTCCAGCGCTTCATGGCCGAGCGCGCCCACGCCCGTACGGTCGAGGTCGCCGCGTCCCACTCCGTCGCCGTCTCGCACCCCGAGCTCGTCGCGGACGTCATCCGGCAGGCCGCGCGCACCGCGCACTGACCACCACGCACGCCGAAGGGCGGCGGGATCGTGATCCCGCCGCCCTTCGGCGTGCCCGGAGCAGTCCCGTGCGCCTGCCACACATATCGGCCGACTGCGCGTGCGTTTGACCGTCATGTGACTCATGCATGTTCCCCGTCCCTGACGAAGAGTGGTATCCGCACACTTCGTCCCACGGAGGGGAACCACTGTCATGCACCGCGATCAGTCGGAAGCGCGGGCGCATCAGTCGCCGCCCGAGAGCCTGCCGTCGCTGTCCCTGGACCTCGACCAGATGCTCGACGAGTTCACACGGCTGCCCCTGCGGGCGGAGTTCCGGTTCGACCCCGGCATGCCGGCAGTGGTCACGGTCGAGTTCAAGACCGCCCGGGGCCCCGCCCTGACCTGGCACATCGGCCGCGGGCTCCTGCACGGCGGCCTCACCTCCATGAGCGGCACCGGGAGCGTGCGCATGTGGCCGATGGTGCCAGGAGAGCGGCCCACGGCCTGGCTGCTGCTCGAGTCACAGGAGGTCGAGGCGCTGTTCGAGCTGCCCACCGCGCCGCTGGCAGAGTGGCTCGACGCCACCTATCGCATCGCACCGGCCGAGACGGAGATGGACGGCCTGGACTGGGACGGCTTCCTCACGGAGCTGCTCAACGGCTCCGGAACGTCGTCCTGCTGACCCGGCACGCACCGCGATCCGCATCCCGGCGACAGCGCCAGTACGCCCCCGCCCCGCGCAGCGCGCGGGGCGGGGGCGTGGCCGGGAGCCGGCCGGCGGCGTCAGT
>NZ_JBFAXR010000039.1:0-66097 GCF_040680895.1 Streptomyces sp. NPDC051940
GTCTTGTGATATGCCCTCCCGGCGCTCGCCGGGCGCGCCCCTCATCACCGCGGGGTGGTGTGGCCGCCCCGCCACCCCCGGGGGCCGCCCCCCCCGGGCCCCCGGGGGAGAGGCGGCCGCGTCGGCCCGGACCGGGCTGCGGGCGCTCGTGCCGTCTTCGGACCGCCGCGCGGCGGTGTTGCTCCGTCGGGGGAGGGGGGCCGCGTCGGCTCGAACGCGGCTGTCGGCGCCCGTGCCGCCTTCGGGCGGCCTGCTGCGGACGCGCCGGAAGCGGGCGCAAGCCCCGAAGGGCGCGGACCAGCGCCCGGCGCGAATCGGGCCCGGCACGGCCCGTCCCCCGGGCCCCGGAGGACGTCGACCCCGGCGGACGCCGGACACCGAGCCCCGCCGGGACGTCCGCGCACACGTCGCACGGCAGCCACGTCGGCCTGGGGCGGTCATCCCCCTGCCCAGGGGCCCAGGGGCGAAGGCCCGGCGGAGCAGCACCGCCGCGGGGCCGGGGCTTGCCCGGGTGGGCGTGGGCGCCCCGGGGCCGGGACCTTCCCGCAGGCCGGGGTGGGCGCCGGCGTGCCGTGCCGGGCTCCGTTCCGGCCCCTCGTCGCGGCGGCCGCGTCCCTGCTCGCCCGCGCCGGGCGGCGGGGCCGTCTCACCCGACCGGGGTAAGCGCCGGTGGCGGTGTGCCGTGCTCGGCCGGGGCGATCCCGGGGCGTGTGACCACCCTGTCGCCAGGGGGTTCCGGGGGCGGAGCCCCCGGGATACAGGGGGCGGCGGGCCTCGCCGCGGACCGCGTTCCGGCCGTGCGGGGCGCGCGGGGGTGGCGGTCAATGGGGGTCGTACACACCGGCAGGAGCCGATCGCGGCCGCCGGACCGGACGTACGGGACGGAGTACGGGCCATGTCGGCACTGGGAACGGGGCTGTCGCGGCTGCGGGCGGCCACCGGAGGCGCGGGCACCCGATGGACCGCCGCCGCGGGCGACGCGGGCACCCGATGGACCGCCGCCGCAGGCGACGCGGGTGCGCGGATGGCCGCGGCCATGGTCCACCGGGGCGACGACTGGATCCGCCGGCGCGGACAGCTCAGCCGCGGCCGCACCGGCCGCTACCGGTTCGCGCACTTCGGGGAGGGCACCCGGATCGGCTTCCCCGTCGGCTGCCTGTTCAACACCGAGTGGATCTCCCTCGGCTCCCGCACGCTGGTCGGCGAGCACGTGAGCCTGACCGCGGGCATGGCCCCGTGCCAGGACCTGGGGGACCGGCCGCCGCTGCTGTGGATCGGCGACGCCTGCGTCATCGGCCGCGGCAGCCACATCGTCGCGCACGAGTCCGTGCGCATCGGCGGCCACGTCTACGTCGCCCCGTACGTCTACATCACCGACCAGAACCACGGCTACACCGCACTCGAGGAGCCCATCGGGCTGCAGATCCCGGCGAACCGCCCCGTGGTCGTCGGCGACGGCTGCTGGATCGGGACCGGCGTGATCATCCTGCCGGGCACCCGCCTCGGCCGTAACGTCGCCGTGGCCGGCGGCGCCGTGGTGCGCGGCACGTTCCCCGACCACTGCGTGATCGGCGGCGTCCCGGCCCGCGTCCTGCGCCGCTACGAGCCCGGGACCGGGTGGCGGGCGGTCGACCTGGACCGCACCCGTTCGGCCTAGGGGACCGGCCCGCCGGCCGGCGCGCGCCCCGGCAGGATCCGAAGGACAGGCCCCAGGGCCGCGGGAGGCATCACGGTCAGGGATCTCGACACGCCCGAGTCCGCCGACGTCACGATGATGGTGGTCGGCGACTCGATCAGCCACGGCAGCACCGGCGACTACACCTGGCGCTACCGCTTCTGGCGGCACCTGCGCGAGCAGCGCGTCGCCGTGGACTTCGTGGGGCCGAAGAAGTCCCTCGACACCGTCGCGACCCACACCATGGGCGACGAGGACCTCCGCTACGCCGATCCCGGGTTCGACCGCGACCACGCCTGCCAGTGGGGACTGACGTACGCCGACGCCAAGAACGAGATCGCCGATCTCGTGCTCACGTACCGACCGGACTACGTGCTGGTGCTCCTCGGCATCGACGACATCGTCTGGAACGACACGCGACCGCCCGGGTTCGAGGCCAACCTGCGGGAGTTCCTCACCGCCGCGCGCCGGGGCCGGACGGACGTACGGCTGGTGATCGGCACCATCCTCGACACCAACCGGGCGCACGAGGACGTCGGCTTCGCCCGGCGCGTCTTCCAGTGCAACGAGGTGATCCGCGACGTCTGCTCCGAACTGGACGACGAAACGTCGCCGGTCGCCGTCGCCGACACCTGCCGGGAGTTCTTCGCCCCGGACCACACCTGGGACGGCACGCATCCCAACCCGCGCGGCGAACTGCGCGTCGCCGCCGCCTTCGCGGACATGCTGGCCCTGCGCTTCGGGGTGGGACGGGCGTTCCGCCGGCCGCTGCCGGACGTCGGGGACGTGGCCGCGGAGCTGAAGCGCGACGCGGTGCCGGAGCTGAGGCTGGAGCGGTCCAAGGGCGGCTGGTACTCGATCCGGGAAAAGGGCGAGCAGACGCCCTGAGCCGACGCACTGAATCGATTCCGGGTCCACCGCCGTCACACCCGTCCGCCGCCCCCGTCACACGCGTCCGTGTGATCCCAACCGCCCCTTGGGTATTGACGATTGGTTGCCGCCCGTTCACCGTTGAGGTGTTCGATTCACCGTGCACGTGACCGGTCCGCCCAACCTCGGGGAAGGGATGAATCGTTGGAACAGCAGGGGCTGAGTCGGAAGCAACTCCTCGGCATGGCCGCCGCGGGCGCCGGCGCCCTCGTGCTCGGTCCGGGGCTTCCCCGGGCGTACGCGGACGGCGACGCCACCTACGCGGACGGCGATGCCACCGCGGGCGCCGCCGAGGCGCAGGCCCTGGTCGACGAGGCGGTCGACTGGTACGACGTGTCGCAGTGGGGCGTGGAGGGCAGGGGCTGGAGCGACACGGCCCGCTTCTACGACCGGCTCCCCGCCCGGGCGCAGGCGTCGGTACGCCCGGTGATCTGGAACCTCAGCCGCAACTCCGCCGGGATGGCGACCCGGTTCCGCACCGACGCGACGGCCGTGTACGTCCGCTACACGCTGCGCTCGACGAGCCTCGCCCTGCCGCACATGCCGGCGACCGGGGTGAGCGGCATCGATCTGTACGCCCGTGACGAGGCGACCGGACGCGACCGCTGGGCCGCCGTCGTCAAACCCGCCGCGCGGACCGTGGAGACGGCGCTCCTCACCGGGATCGACCCGGGCATGCGCCAGTTCACGGCGTATCTCCCGCTCTACAACGGCGTCGACTCGCTGGAGTTCGGCGTCCCGGCCGGCTCGGCCTTCCGTCCCGTGACGCCCCGGGAGCGCAGGCCGGTCATCATCTACGGATCGTCCATCGCGCAGGGCGCCTGCGCCTCCCGGCCGGGGATGGCGTTCTCCGCGATACTGGGCCGGCGCTTCGACCGGCCGGTCATCAACCTGGGCTTCTCCGGCAACGCGTTCATGGAACCGGAGGTCGGCGCGCTGCTCGCCGAGCTGGATCCGGAGGTGTTCGTGGTCGACGCCCTGCCGAACATGGAGGCGGACCTGGTGGCCGAGCGGGGTGAGCCGCTGATACGGCAGCTGCGCGCGGCGCGGCCGGAGACCCCCGTCGTGATGGCCGAGGACCGGACGTACGCGAACGCCTGGCTCTCCGCGGGGCTGCGGGAGCGGCAGGCCGCCAGCCGCGCGGCCTACCGGGAGGCGTACCGCAGCCTCCTCACCTCCGGCGTCCAGCGGCTGATCTACCTCGCGGGGGAGGACCAGCTCGGGAGCGACGACGAGGCCACGACCGACGGATCCCACCCCAGCGACCTCGGCATGGTCCGCTACGCCGACGCCTACACCCAGGTGCTGCAGCGGGTGCTGCACCCCGACGTCCCGGCCCCGGCCGGGTCGTGAACCCCCCTCCCAGTCCCCCCAGTCCGGCTCCTTCCTCCAAGGCGGTACAGGTGAAGCGCAGATCCATCGGTGTCCTCGGTACGGGGACCGTCCTCGGCCTCCTCGCCCTGACGGGTGTGGCCCCGGCGCAGGCCGCGCCGGAGCCGTGGTCCGGGCTCCCGCTGGGCCCGGCCGGGCTGACCGAGACCCGGACGACCGAGACCCTCCAGCCCGGTGTCACGCTCACCCGTATCGTGCGCGGCGCGGACGCCCCGGCGCTGACGTGGACGGTCGAGCTGGCCATCCCGGGCGGGGCCGGCTCGCCCGACCCCGACGCGCCGCCGACCGCGCTCAAGGACCAGGTGAGCGCGCAGGAGCTGCGCGCCGAGCTGGTCGCGGGCGGCTTCGCCGCGCGGGCCGAGGAGGTGGTGACGCCCGAGGTCGCCGACTACGCGGGCGGGACGCTCGGCTGGCGGGTGCGGGTCGGGGAGTTCGCCACCCAGACCGCCGCGAACGCCGAGCGCACCCGGCTGCGGAACGCCGGGTACACCGGATCCGCGTGGTACACCGGCTGGGACGGCGACCGGCCGTCCGACCCCGGTCCGTGGCGGATCGACGTCCTCACCATCGACCCGAGCCGCTTCCACGGCGCCCTGGAGGCGTCGTACGGGCCGGATCTCCAGGACCGGGAGAAGACCAGCGATCTGGCCACGGCGGCCGGCGCGTTCGCCGCGGTCAACGCCGGGTTCTTCGTCCTCGACCCGCGCGCCGGCGCGCCCGGCGACCCGGCCGGTACCGGCGTCTACGACGGGCGGCTGCTGAGCGAGCCGGTGGCGGGGCGGCCCGCGTTCGTCGTCCACAACGACGGCCGGCTCGGCCAGGTCGCTCGGCTCACCTGGCAGGGGCAGGTCGCCGGCAAGGACAGCGCGCTGCCGCTGGACGGCCTGAACCGCGTGCCGGGGCTGATCCGCAACTGCGGCGGCACCGCGGACGATCTGCCGACCGCCGCCCCGCTGCACGACGTGACCTGCACCGACCCCGACGAAATCATCGCCTTCACCCCGGAGTTCGCGGCGGGCACGCCGGCCGGCGACGGGCTGGAGGCCGTGCTGGACGCGCACGGCGAGGTCGTCGAGCTGCGCTCGCCGCGCGGCGGCGCCCTGCCGGCCGGCGGCAGCTCCGTCCAGGCGACGGGGGAGGCGGCCGGCCGGCTCGCCGCCCTCGCGCACACCGGCGAGCGGCTGCGGGTGACGAGCGATCTGCGGGACGAGCACGGCGCGCGGGTGTACCCGTCGCCCGAGACGAGCATCGTCAACGGCGGCCCCGAACTCGTCCGCGACGGACAGCAGTACGTCACCCTGGCCACCGACGGCATGGTGCAGCCCGGCAACCCGAGCTTCTACTACGGGTGGGTCCACAAGCGGAACCCGCGGACCATCGCCGGGACCGACGCCCAGGGGCGGATCGTGCTCGTGACCGCCGACGGCCGCGACACGGACGCGCTGGGCCTGAGCATCCCCGAGAGCGCGGCCGTGGCCCAGGCGCTCGGGCTGCGCGACGCCGTGAACCTCGACGGCGGCGGGTCGACCACGATGGTCGTCGGCGGCGCGGTGATCAACGATCCGTCCGACGCCGCCGGTGAACGCCCCGTCGGGGACGCGCTGCTGCTCGTGCCCGGCGACGACTGAGCCACGGGGTCCGCACCGGACCTCGACCGGCACACGGGGTCCGCACCGGACCTCGACCGGCACACGGGTCCGAACCGGACCTCGACCGACCCGCGGGGTCCGCACCGGCCCGGTGCGGACCCCGGCACGTCCTCCTCGTACGTCCACCGACCGAGGGAGCCGCCATGTCCGGCGTACCGACCGTCCTGCCCGCCCTGTACGGGCGGGCGCACCGGCTGCTCGTCCTGCTCGCGCTGCTGCTCGCCGCGCTGGCGCCCGCCCCGTCGGCGCTCGCCGTCGAGCCCGCCCCGCCGCCCTCGCCGCCGGGGGCCGAGGTCGTCGGCGTCACCCAGGTCGCCGACCGGCAGGTGGACCTCGCCGTACGGTCGCAGGCGCTCGGCGGCCGGACGGTGAAGGTGCGGCTGCTCACGCCCGACGGCTGGGACCCGGCCGACCGGAGCGAGCGGTGGCCGACGCTGTGGCTGCTGCACGGCTGCTGCGGGGACTACACGTCGTGGACGAAGGCGACCGACGTCGCCTCGATCGACAGCCTGCGCGACGTGCTCGTCGTGATGCCCGAGGCCGGCTGGAACGGCTGGTACAGCGACTGGTGGAACCACGGCGAGGGCGGCGACCCCGCCTGGGACACCTTCCACACCCAGGAGCTGCGGCTGCTGCTGGAGACCGGCTGGGGCGCGAGCAGCAACCGCGTGGTGGCGGGGCTGTCGATGGGCGGCCAGGGCGCGCTGCTGTACGCGGCACGGCACCCGGGGATGTTCAAGGCGGCGGCTGCGTACTCCGGTTCGGTGCACCCGCTGCTGAACGACGAGTCGGTGAACCGGATCATGGGGTACTTCGCCGGCCAGGGCAACGACCCCCTGCGGGTGTGGGGCGACCCGGTCGCCCAGCGCGACGTCTGGGAGGCCCACGACCCGTACCACCTGGCGTACCGGCTCCGCTCGATCCCCGTGTACCTCTCGTGCGGTGACGGCACCACGGGCCCCCTGGACCCGCCGGGACGCACCAGCGCGGTCGAGACGGACTTCAACCGCCAGAACCAGGCGCTGGCCGCCGAACTCGAGCGGCTGGGGGCAAAGCAGGTCGTGACGAACTTCTACGGCCCGGGCACCCACGCCTGGGCCTACTGGCAGCGCGAACTGCACGCGTCGCTCCCGATGTTGCTGGGAGCGCTGCGGGCGGAGGGCTGAGCCCGCCGGGACCGAACGCGGCGCGGTCCCAAATCACCGTTTGCTGTCAGGACTTGAACCCAGGAAAGTTTCGGCGATCGGTCGTCCGGCGCCCCAGGATATGTAAAGCCCACTGACGGATCTGCTAGCGTGCCGCGCATGGCTGAGGGGCGGCGGGACGCCGTGCGCGGGCTGCACCGGGACCATGTGGTCGGCGTGTTGCGCGACCACGGGTCCGCCAGCAGGTCCGACCTGGTGCGGGCGACCGGGCTGTCCCGGCCGACCGTCTCGGCGATCGTCGCCGAACTGCTGGGTGCGGGAACCGTCCGCGAGGTGGGCACGGCCAGCTCGGGCGAGCGTAAGGGCCGGCCCTCCAAGCTGCTCGCGCTGACCCCGCCGAGCGGGCGCGTGCTGGCTGTCGACATCGGGCACACCCACGTCCGCGCGGTCGTCGCCGACGCGTCCGGGCACGTCGTCCAGGAGCGCGCCGTGGCCTTCGAGCGGAGCGGCGGCCTCGGCGACGTCCTCGGCCAGGCGCGGCGACTGGTCGACGAAGTGCTGCGCGCGGCCGGCGTGGAGCCGCGCGGGCTGCACGCCGCCACCGTGGGCGTCCCGTCGCCGGTCGACCTGGCCGCCGGGCGCCCCCTGGCGTCGCGCTACCGGGGCCTCGGCCTGCCCGGTTCGCTCGGGCTCGACGCCTGGACCGACCGGGTGCGCGTGGCCAACGACGCCGATCTGGGAGCGGTCGGCGAGGCCGCCTTCGGATCCGGGGCGCGGTTCGGCACGTTCGTGTACGTCAAGGTCTCGCACGGCGTCGGCGCCGGACTGATCCTCGGCGGCCGGCTGTTCCAGGGCCGGGGATTCGCCGGCGACATCGGCCATATCCGCATCGTCGACGACGGCGAGGTCTGCATCTGCGGAAACCGCGGCTGCCTGGAGACGTTCACCTCCAGCGCCGCCCTGCTCAGGGCGCTGCAGCCCGCCCACGACACCCCCCTCGGCTTCTCCGACCTGGTGCGCCTCGCCGACGCCGGCGACCGCGGTACCTGCGCCCTGCTCGGCGACGCGGGCCGCACCATCGGCCGCGCCCTGTCGGCCGTCGTGACCACGCTGAACCCCGAGGCGATCGTGGTCGGCGGCGCGCTGGGCTCCCTCGGCGGACCGGTGGTGGGCGGCATCGAGGAGGCGCTGCGGCGCTACTGCCAGCCGGCCGCGCTGCGGGACCTCGTGGTGACCGTGGCGACGTGCGGGGAGCACGCCGAGGCGCTGGGCGGAGTGGCCCTCGGCTTCGGGCTCGTCGGGCACTGATTCCACCACCGGCGCACCACTGGCAAACGTCAAGTTCTTTGACGTAATACCCCTGTCATGCAGCCGTATTACGCCATTGACACGTCAGAAATCCCCTCTCTAAGCTCCGAACCCAACCGCCGGTGGTCACCGCTCAGTCAAGGCACTTGTCGAACCCTCACGACACCGCACCACACCGTGAAGCGGAGATTCCATGCCCAGGCCCGGTTACGCGGCCCGCACCGCCGGCGGCGGCGAGACCCTCGCGTGGGTCTTCGTACCCGGGTGAGAGCCCACCGCCCTCCAACAGCTCCTCAGGCACCGGAACGGTCCACCGCACCCCGATCCAGAAGGAGACTCCCTTGAGGTTCCCCCCGAAGAAACGCCTCGCCGCACTCATCTCCGCCCTCGTCCTCCCCGCCCTCGTGCTCACAGGCGCGGGCTCGCCGGCCGCGGGCGCCGGGGCGCCGGCCGGCGCCGACCCCGTCGTCCTTACGGACAGCGGCGCCGTCCGCGGCGACACGACGACCCTGACCCGGGCCGGCGCCACCCAGCGCTTCGACCAGTTCCTCGGACTGCCCTACGCCGCCCCGCCGGTCCGCGACCTGCGGTTCGCAGCGCCCGCCGCGCCCACGGCGTGGGAGGGGATCCGGGAGGCGGACCGGCAGTCGCCCGCCTGTCTGCAGTTCGAGCCCACCGGCGTCCGCGAGGAGCAGGCGGTCAGCGAGGACTGCCTCTACCTCGACGTCTACCGGCCCGCCCGGACCGACAGGAGCGCGAAACTGCCGGTGATGGTGTGGTTCCACGGCGGCGGCCACACCCAGGGCACCGGCGTGATCTACGGCGGCGGCACCATGGCCGCCAAGACCGGCACGATCGTCATCTCCGTCAACTACCGCCTCGGCGCACTGGGCTTCCTCGCCCACCCCGCCCTCAGCGCCGCCACCCCCGGCGGGTCCGGCAACTACGGGCGGATGGACCAGCTCGCCTCCCTGCGCTGGGTCCGGGACAACATCGCCCGCTTCGGCGGCGACCCCGGCAACGTGACGGTCTACGGCCAGTCCGCCGGCGGCTCCGCGGTGTGCGACCTGCTCGCCATGCCATCGGCCAAGGGTCTGTTCCACCGGGCCGCCGTCGAGAGCTCCGTCTGTACGTCGACCCGCACCACCCTCGCCGCCGGCGAGCAGAGCGGCGTCAGGTTCGCCACCTCCGTCGGCTGCACCGACGCGGCGACCGTCGTCGCCTGTCTGCGGAAGGCCTGGCCCGGCACCCTCATCGCCAACCAGGCTAACTACCAGGGCGGTTCCAAGGTCGGCGGCTCCCTGCTGCCGAAGTCGTTCAGCGAGGCGTTCGCCGACGGCAGCTGGAACGCGGTCCCGGTCCTGACCGGCACCATCCGCTCCGAGAACCGCCTCACCTCCACGGCGCTCGCCGGCATCACCGCGCACGGCTACACCGATCTGGTCCGCTCCACGTACGGCGCCAAGGCGGACGGCGTGCTGGAGCGCTACCCGCTGAGTGACTTCAAGAGCCCCTGGGACGCCATCACCCAGGTCCAGACGGACTCCCAGCGCGCCTGCCCCAACAACCAGGCCGCCCAGGTCATCGGTGCCAGGACCCCGGTCTACCGGTACGAGTTCAACGACCCGACCTCGCCGACCCTGTACGGCTTCCGCGTCCCCGGCGAGGACATGTCGAACGGGCACAGCGCCGAGCTGGCGTACCTCTTCGACTTCACCCTCGGCGAGGGCCCGCTGACCGCCGAGCAGGAGCGGCTCTCCGACCAGATGATGCGCTACTGGGGCGCCTTCGCCCACAGCGGCGACCCCAACACCGGCCGGGCGCCGACCTGGCCCGTGTACGGCGCCGCGCACAACGTGCTGCAGCTGCGCACCGGCGGCGCCAGCCAGGTCATCCACACCTTCGAGGCCGACCACCACTGCGCCTTCTGGCTCGGCTGACCAAGGCTCCATCCCCGCATCCCCGCATCCCCGCATCCCCGCATGAAGGGTGAGCAATGAATCCAGGAAGAGTACGGGGAGTCGTCGCCGCCATCGCCCTGGCACTGGCGGTCGGCGTGTCCCCCCTCGGCAGCACCGCAGGCGCCAGCGGCACCCCCGCCCAGGCCCCCGCCCAGGGCAAGGGCCAGCTCCGGGCCGGCGCGGCACGGGTGGACATCACCCCGCCGGCCGACCCGAAGTACCCGGCCCTGAACGAGTACGACAGCGAGAAGCTCTACCTCCGCGCCATCGTCTTCGAGAACCGGGGCGTACGCGGCGCCCTGATCGGCGCCGACCTCGGCGGCATCGACGAGGCGGTCTGGGCGGACACGGTCGCGAAGGTCGCGGGCGAGCTGAGGACGGCGCCCGAGAACATCATCGTCTCCTCCACGCACACGCACAGCGGCGTACCCGCCGGCCCGCCGGTCTCCGGCCCCCGGTACGGCACGGCGTTCGTCGCGGACACCGCCCTGAAGGCTGTCAGGCAGGCACGTACGCACCTGGCGCCCGCCCAGGTCGGCTACGCGGTCGGCGAGGCGTCGCTGAACGTCAACCGCGACGCCATCAGCCCGGCGACCCACAAGTGGACCCAGGCCGCGAACTTCGACGCCCCGGTGGACCGGTCCGTACCGGTCCTCACCTTCTACCGGAAGGACGGCGGCTGGCCGATCGCCACGTACGCCAACTACGCCATGCACCCCGTCAACGGCTACCTCAGCGGATTCACCTCCGCCGACTTCGCCGGGGCGACCAGCCGGTACGTGGAGCAGGCGTTCGGCGACGACATGGTGGCGGTGTTCACCCAGGGCGCCTCCGGCGACGTCAACCCGCGCTGGCTGCGCACCGGCACCAACGTGCTGGCGTCCCGGACCGACGTCCCCGTCACCGGCTACGAGATGGTCCGCGAGGACGTCGAGGCACCGCTGAGGGACGGCAAGGTCCCGTTCGGCGAGGCGGATCCCGCCGTCGTACGCCGGCTCTTCGACTACATGCAGGCCGTCGGCATCGTCCTCGGCGAAGAGGTCATCCGGGTGATGTCCCACCCGGGGGACCGCTCCTCCGACCCGGTGATCCAGGGGCGGCAGACGACCGTCACCTGCCCCGGCCGCACCCGGCTGGACAACGCCCGCGAGGGCGTCCCCGGCCAGTACGAGGACGGGCCCGACGTGTCGATCCGGATCGGCGCCCTCACCCTCGGCGACATCGCGCTCGCCACCACCGGCGCCGAGGTCTACACCCGCATCGGACTGCGCGTGAAGGAGCAGTCACCCCTCACCAAGACCATGTACGTGACCCTGGCCAACGGCCGGGCGGCGTCCGGCTACATCCCCGACGACGAGTCGTACGGACACCAGACCTTCCAGGTCCTCGGCTCCCGGCTGAAGCCCGGCTGCGCGGAGGACGCCATCGCGGACGGCATCGCCGACCTGATCTGACGGACGACGAACGAAGGCAGGAGGAAAACGCATGAGAGCCAGTGCAAGGACGGTGCTGGTGGCGGTGGTCTCGGCCGCGGTCTCGGCCGCGACGGCGCTCACGGCCACGGCCCAGCTCGGCGGCGGGGACTCCGACTACCCCGGTCAGTACCCGGTGGTGAGGACCGACAAGGGAGCCGTCCGGGGTGAGGCGAAGGCCATGGTCACCTCGTTCAAGGGCATCCCGTACGCGAAGGCGCCGGTCGGCGGGCTGCGGTGGAAGGCGCCGCAGCCGGCCGGGGCTTGGCAGGGGGTGCGGGACGCGACGCGGTTCGGCGGGTCCTGCGTGCAGGGCACCGGCTGGGACCCGGGCTACGAGCAGCCGACGCTCACCGAGGACTGCCTCTACCTCAACGTCTACGTCCCCTCGGACGCCGGGAAGAGGAAGCTGCCCGTCTTCGTCTGGAACCACGGCGGCGGCAACACCGGCGGCGCGGGCCGGGACACCAACCCCGACAAGTTCGTCACCCGCGAGGACGTCGTCTACGTCACCATCAACTACCGCCTCGGCGCGATGGGCTATCTCCTCACCCCCGCGCTGGAGCAGGACAACACCGACGGGGCGGCCGGCAACTTCGGCATCCTCGACCAGCAGGCCGCGCTGCGCTGGGTGCAGCGCAACATCGGCGCCTTCGGCGGCGACGCGGACAACGTCACCCTGGCCGGCCAGTCCGCGGGCGCGTCCAACACCGCCGTCCAGCTGGCCGCGCCCGGCGCCCGCGGCCTGTTCGACCGGGCGATCCTGCAGAGCGGCGGCGGCAACGCGGCGCGCACGCTCACCTCGGCCCGTACCAGCGGTGAGCGCTTCGCGGCCGAGCTCGGCTGCGCGCCGGGCGCGGACCAGGCGGCGTGCCTGCGGGCCAAGAGCCCGGCGGAGATCCTCGCCACGCAGCAGAAGGTCGGCACGTCCGGCGCCGTCGCCGGCACGCCCGTACTGCCCGAGGACCCCGTCGCGCTGATGAAGGCGGGCAAGCTCACCAGGCTGCCGGTCATCGTCGGCGGCACCTCCGACGAGCGCCAGCAGGCCGTCTTCGGCCAGTACGACTACCGGGGCGACCCGCTCACGGCGGCGCGGGTCGACGAGCTGATCGGCTCCTCGTACGGCGGCGGGGCGGACAAGGTGCGCGCCGCGTACGACGTGGGGGACTACTGGTCGCCCACCGTCGCCTGGGGCGCGATCACCAGCGACGAACGGGCCTGCCGCGACCGGACGCTGCGCGAGCGGCTGGCGGCCAACACCCGCACGTACGGCTACGAGTTCGCGGAGAAGGACGGCCCGCCGTTCACGTCGATCTGGCGCCTGGGCACGGACTACCCCTTCGGCGCCACCCACGTGAACGACCTCGGCTATCTGTGGGACTACCTCGGCACCGCGCTGCCGTTCAGCACCGCGCAGGTCGACCTGTCCAACCAGATGATCAGCTACTGGGGCAGCTTCGCGAAGGACGGCGACCCCAACACCGCGCTCGCGCCCGCCTGGCCGCGCTACGCCGCGCAGGGTGACGTGCTGCAGTTCCACGCCCCCTCGGCCGACCGGGTCGGGCCCGCCGCCATCGGCGCCGCGCACAACTGCGCGCTGTGGGACGAGGTGAGCCCGCTGCCCTGACGGCGCCCTTGGGAGACTCCGCCACGGCACGCCTGCGGGTCAGGCGCGGTGCGTGCCGTGGCGGCTCACGCCTTCTCCGGCTCCGCGGTCTCCGGCTCCTTGATGCTCCCGACGTCCCACCGCGCCAGATCGCGCAGCCACACCTCCGCCGAGCCGTCCGACGGGGCGCGCCAGTCGCCGCGCGGGGACAGGGAGCCGCCGGCCAGGACCTTCGGGCCGTTCGGCATCGCGGAGCGCTTGAACTGGGCGAACGCGAAGAAGCGGCGGCAGAAGTACTCCAGCCAGTGCCAGATCTCCGGCAGGTCGTACCGCACGCGCTTGGCGTCGGGGAAGTTCGGCGGCCACGCGCCCGACTCCCGGTCGTGCCAGGCGTGCCACGCCAGGAAGGCGATCTTCGAGGGGCGGAAGCCGTGGCGCAGCACGTGGAAGAGCGTGAAGTCGTGCAGCGCGTACGGGCCGATCTTCGACTCCGTCGACTGCAGCTCCTCGCCCGGCACCAGTTCCGGGCTGATCTCCGTGTCGAGGATCGCGGCCAGCGTGGCGTTCGCGTCCTCGTCGAACTGGCCGGTGCTGATCACCCAGCGGATCAGATGCTGGATGAGGGTCTTGGGCACCCCGGAGTTCACGTTGTAGTGGCTCATCTGGTCGCCGACGCCGTACGTGCACCAGCCCAGCGCCAGTTCCGACAGGTCGCCCGTGCCCAGCACGATGCCGCCGCGCTGGTTGGCCAGCCGGAACAGGTAGTCGGTGCGCAGGCCGGCCTGCACGTTCTCGAAGGTGACGTCGTACACCGGCTCGCCCTCGGCGAACGGATGCCCCATCTCCTTCAGCATCAGCCGGGCCGTCTCCGTGATGTCCAGCTCGGCCGCGGTCACCCCGAGGGCGCGCATCAGCCGGTGCGCGTTGTCCTTGGTGTGGTCGCCGGTCGCGAAGCCCGGCATGGTGAACGCCAGGATGTCGCTGCGCGGGCGGCCCATCCGGTCCATCGCGCGGGCGGCGACGATCAGCGCGTGCGTGGAGTCCAGGCCGCCGGAGACACCGATGACGACCTTCGGGCCGCCGATGGCGGTCAGCCGCTGCTGCAGCGCGGAGACCTGGATGTTGTACGCCTCGTAGCAGTCCTGCGCGAGCCGGTTCGGGTCCGCCGGTACGAACGGGAAGCGCTCCACGCGGCGGCGCAGCCCGAGGTCCGTGAGCGGCGGGTCGAGCCGGAACGCCACCCGGCGGAAGTCGCCGGTGCGGGCGGCGTGGGTACGGCGGTTCTCGTCGAACGTGCCCATCCGCGCCCGCTCCTGGCGCAGCAGGTCCAGGTCGACGTCCGCGACCGCGTACCGGTCGCCCTGCGGGAAGCGGTCCGTCTCGGCGAGCAGCACGCCGTTCTCGTAGATCATCGTCTGCCCGTCCCAGGACAGATCGGTGCTCGACTCGCCCAGTCCGGCGGCCGCGTAGACGTACGCGCCGAGATAGCGGGCGGAGGCCGAGCGGCACAGCAGCCGACGGTCCTCGGCGCGGCCGACGGTGATGGGGCTGCCCGACAGGTTGGCGAGCACGGTCGCTCCGGCCAGCGCCGCCTCCGCGCTCGGCGGCACCGGCACCCACATGTCCTCGCAGATCTCCGCGTGCAGCACCAGCCCCGGCACGTCCTCCGCCTCGAACAGCAGGTCCGTGCCGAACGGGACGTACGCGCCGCCGACGCGGATCGTGCCGCCGCGCTCGTCGTCGCCGGGGGCGAGCTGGCGGCGCTCGTAGAACTCGCGGTAGGTCGGCAGGTACGACTTGGGGGCCACGCCCAGGATCCGGCCGCGGTGGACGACCACGGCGCAGTTGTAGATCCGGTTGCGGTGGCGCAGCGGGGCGCCGACGACGAGGACCGGCAGCAGGTCCGCGGAGCCCGCCACCACGGTCGCGAGCGCCTGTTCGACGTCGTCGAGCAGGGCGTCCTGCAGCAGCAGGTCCTCGATGGAGTACCCGCACAGACAGAGCTCCGGGAAGACGGCGACGGCGGCCCCGTCGTCGGCGCAGCGGCGCGCCTGGCGCAGGACCGCCGCCGCGTTGGCCCGGGGGTCGGCGATGGCGGCGTGCCCGGTGCAGGCGGCGATCCTGGCGAAGCCGTGCTGGTAGAGCGACCAGAAGTTCACCGCACCAGTATCCCATCCGGGGGTGCGCGTGATCGGAGGCGAGGCCCCCGCGGGCCTATCCGAGCGCCCGGCCGAAGAACTCCGCCTTCGCCTTCGTCAGCGCCGCCGTGGCCGCGTCCAGCCCGTCGTACTCGAAGTGCCCGGCCGCCAGGACGTGCGGCTCGCCCTGGGGCAGCGCGTTGTGCACCGCGAACTGGCCGGGCGGCGGCACCGACGGATCGAACAGCGCTGGCGCCGTCAGCACCGGCTTGCGCAGCCGCGTCGCCGCCGTCGCCGCGTCGAAGTACCGCAGGACCTCCGCCACCTCGGGGTGCGTGCGGTGGTACGCCCGCACCGACTCGCCGCTGCCCGTGCAGGGCAGCGTCAGCCGCAGCGGATGGTTGCCGAACGTCGGCACCGTCAGCTGGCCCGCCGCGAAGCGGTCGTCCCAGGGCAGGGCGAGCGCGCCCAGCCCGCCGCCGAAGCTCTCGCCGAGGTAGCCCAGACGCGGGGCGCCGGCCAGCTCCGGCACCAGCCGCAGCAGCGCCGACGCCGCGCACCACAGGTCGGCCACGCAGCCGCCGATGACGTACGACTCACGCGACCCGATGCCGTGCAGCACGTGCTCCGCGGCCTCGGACGGGATGCCGGGGACCGTGCCGCGCTCCGCCATGCCGCGCACACAGGGCAGGATCGCCGCCGACCGGGGCAGCGGCAGCGGCATGTCGGGACCGGGCTCGCCGCGACCGCCGTAGCCGTGGCCGATCACGAAGCCGTGCTCGGCGGGCCCGTCGGCGGGCAGGGCCAGCCAGCCGCCGAGCCGCAGCCCGTCCACCGACGTGTACGTCACCTCGTGGACGCGTACGCCGTCGCGCTCCTCGACGAGCGGACCCACCTCCGGCCGCGGGTCCACGGCGAGCGCCTCGGCGTGACGCCCGCGCCAGAACGCCTCGAAGTCGCCAGGCGCGGCGGGTGCGGGGACGCGGAGCAGTTCCTCGCGGGTGTAGCCGTGCGTGGGGTCGAAGGGCAGGTCGTGGGCGAAGGACGGCATGGCATCGGTCATGCGCCCGACCCTAGGCCAGGGGGCGTCGCAGGCATATTTGAGCCACGTAAGCCGCAGGAATGCCTCACACGGTTATGCGAGGTCTTAGAAGGGGAGGTATCGGGCGACTTCAAGTCACCTATGGGCTTTAGTAGTTGGCAGATCGCCCACGGGTGATCGTATCCGATCCCGAGGAGACCAGAAGTGACCATCGCGAGTGAGCTGCCCACCGGGGCACGGATACCTGCCCTGTGGTGCCCGATCGATCACCAGTTGCACCCGGAGGCGGAGGGCGCGGACGACCGGCTCTTCGCCTGGGCGCGGAAGTTCGACCTGATTCGCGGCGAGGCCGCGGCGGAACGTTTCTACAGGGCCGGTTACGGATACTTCTGCGCGCTGACGTATCCCCGGGCCCGCCGCCTGGACCTGATGTCCGAGTGGAACGCCTACAACTGGATCCTCGACGATCTCCTCGACGAGGGCCATGCGGACTCCACGCACGAGGACCGCATACGCATCTGCCGGGAGGTGCTCGCGCAGATGCCCGCGGACATGAACGCACCCCGGCCCACCAGCCCCCTCACCGAAGCGGCCGCCGACCTCTGGGAGCGCTCCGCCCGCCCCATGTCGGTGGCCTGGCGCAAGCGGTACGTCGCGCACTACGCGGACTGGGTCGGGCAGTCCATGCTGCAGCACGTGCCCTCCGGGCCCGCGGACGAGGGCAGCCTGTACACGCATCTGCGGCGGCGGCGCATCCACTCCGGCTGCGAGCTGAGCTTCGACCTGATCGAGACGGGCAACCTCGAGGAGGTCCCCGAGGAGATCACCTCGGTCGACGCGTACGAGGCCGTGCGCGCCTCCGCGTCGGACGCGATCTGCTGGACGAACGACATCTACTCCATCCGCAAGGAGACGGCCCGCGGCGACTACGACCACCTCGTGCCCTTCCTCGTGGACCGCCAGTCCCTCGACTGGGACGGCGCGCTCGACGCCGCCGCGGGAATGATCGAGACGGCCACCCGCGACTACCTCGCGGCCTGCCGCGACCTGCGCGCGCTGCGCCCGCTGTTCACCATGCCGGACGAGGCGTGGACGCGGGTGGAGAACTCGCTCACCGACCTCGGTCTGTGGATCACCGGCAGCCTCCAGTGGCACCGCTGGTCCCCGCGCTACTCGGTGGTGGAGGCGACCACCGCGGGCCGGACGCCGAGCTACATCGAGTGGCACGTGGCCTGACGCCCTTCCGTGCGGCCAGGCCGACCCGGCCGCACGCGCCACCGTGACACGCGGACTCTCGCCGGCGAGGGGCGTCAGAGGGACCCGTCCACAGATCTGCCGAGCCTGCCCTCGAAGTAGCGGTCCTCGTACGCCTGCATCAGGCGCTCACCCAGCAGTCGCCGCGCCTCCGTCTCCAGCGCGTGGTGTGCGATGTGTACGGACCCGCCGTCGGGCGGCCCGCCCCTGGTGAAGCGGAACAGCCTGCCCAGACCGCCCGCGAGCATTCTGTCGACCTCGTACGGCGCCACACCGGCCAGCTCCGCCAGCACGGCCACCGTGACCTCACCGCCAGCGGCCAGGGCCAGGCCCACCACGTCGCGCTGCGCCTCCGAGCCGGTGAACACCGCGCTCAGTTCGGCCCCTGCCGCACGCAGCGGCTCCCCGGCGAGCGTCCACGGCTCCAGTTCGTGCACCGGACAGGCGCGCAGCGGATGCGCGGGCGATACGTCGTCGGGCAGCGGCACTTCGCGGCCCGTGACCAGCACCCGGAGCCCGGGGCCGGGCGTCGCGGGCAGCAGCGAGGCGATGCTCGGCAGCCCCGTCGCAGGGCCGAGGTCCTCGTCGATGCCGTCCACGACGAGGAGCAGCCGGCGGCGCTGCTGTTGGGCCTTGCCGGCCGCGTCGGCCAGCAGCCTGCGGCGCAGGGTGTCGAGCGCGCCGGTCTGCACCGAGGACGTGGTGCGCGGCTCGTCCAGATACCAGCAGAGCTGGTCGACGAGGGCGTCGGTGAACGCGGAGCTGTCGTTCTGGCCGGCGAGCCGGCTGGTGACGAAGAAGGAGAGGACGTCCACGTCCGGCGGCGGCTGCAGGGTGAAGTACGACGCCAGCGCCGTCTTGCCCGACCAGGGCCGCCCGCGCCAGCGGGCGTACGGGGCGTCGCCGCGGCAGAAGGCGAGGAGTTCCGTCAGCTCACCGTTCCGGCCGGAGAGCCGCTCGGGCGCGAGGTCCTGCACCCGCGCCAGATAGCCCGACGAACGCGGCAGCGCCGGCGCGGGTGTCTCGGGCAGGTCGACGGGCTCGGGGATGCCCAGCAGCGCGGGGAGGGCCGCGTGCTCCGGTGAGGAGCCGACGAGCAGACCGTCGATGCGGGCGGCGAGCACCGTGGCGTCGTCTTTCCTGTGCCGCCGGTTGACGATCCCGACGAGCAGCCCCTCGGCCCACACGGGACTGCCCGACACGCCGTGCCACGCGGCCGGGGTGAACTGGATGCTGAGCGGGCTGGTGCGCCGGCTGGCCAGGCTGGACGCGACCCCCTTCGCGTGGACCAGCTCGAACAACCCCGGCGACGAGCCGGACATCTCGTACCGGGACAGACCGGCCGCCTCGACCTCGATGAACTCGGGGCCCGTCGACACCCTGCCGTAGCGCACCGGGGCGACGACCTCTGCCTCGCCGGGCGGTGTGAAGCGCAGCACGGCCACGTCCGCGGAGGCGTCCGCGAAGACCACCTCGACCCGTGCCTCCCACGGCGTCGCCCCGTGCGGGAACCGCAGGGCGTACTCGCCCGCGTCGGCGACCACATGCGCGGCCGTGAGCGCCGTGTCGCTTGTCACCCGGTACGCCATGCCGCGTACGAACGCGTCGCCGTGAAGCGTCACTCCCGCCATCCGGTGCACCTCGATGGTGCTCGACTGTCCCGTCCGGGGGGCAGGTACGACGACGCCCGTAGCCGGCGGCCCGGAGTCCTCCGCCGGCGCCACCAGCGGGAACACCGTCACCGTGATCATCCCCTGCCGGATCGCCACCACCGGCTCCGGTGCGCCCACCGCCCGGCAGTCGGCCACCGAGCGCGGCAGCCCCGCGCCGACCGACTCGACCAGCTTCGCCCACGACAGCACCCGGGCCAGCCGGAAGTTGCGCGGCTGCGACTGGCGCTCCAGGGTGCCCAGCCGCTGCTGGCCGTCCGGCACCGGCACACCGCCGCCCCAGGTCCCCGGGCTGATCACCTCGACGCGGTCGTCGTAGACATGGATCTGCACGCAGGCGTCGGGGTGCGTGTAGTCGCGGTGGACCAGCGCGTTGGCGATGATCTCGCGGACGGCGATCATCGGATAGCGGTAGAGCCCGTCGCTCGTGGCGCCCTCCGCCGTCGGCAGCTCGCCGAGCAGCGCGGCCGAGGCGACGAAGTCGCGGGCCTGGACGATGAGTTCGGGCAGTGTGCCGTGCAGCTCCGTGCCCGTGAGGGGCCGCGTCTTGTCCCGGCCGCGGAAACGCGCGCAGCGCACCATCGCGGTCGGCAGCAGGGCGCTCGGGTTCTCCCCGAAGAGCAGCGCCGCGGCGTACGTCGGCCGGCCCTCCCGGACCAGGCCCGAGCGCTGCAGGAACTCGCTCGACGTCAGCTGCGGCGGATAGGCGGTCGCCATGTCCTCGCGCAGCTCCCCGCGGAACGACCGGATCCGGGTGTCGTCCAGGATCGCGCCCGGGGCTACGCTCTCCAGCAGGTCCGCGCCCTGCGGGGCGGGGGCCGCGGGCTGTACGGGGATCGGGGGCGGCCCGGCCGGCGCGTCCGTCCGGCGTGCGATCGGGACGGCCCCGGCGCCGTCGTACTTGCGCTGCGGCTCGTGGCCGTTGAAGCGTACGCGCGCCACATGGGCGTACAGGTCGTCCAGATCCACCGCGCCGTCGCCGTCGCCGTCCGCGGCCCCGGTCAGCAGCCCTTCGACCAGCGCCTTCGTGAAGGGGCTCGGTTCGCCGCGCCGCTCCGCGTCCCCCGCCCGGTCCGCGGCCGACGCCGCGGCCAGGACGAACCGGCCCCTGCCCGACAGCCCTTCGACGAGGTCCCCGCCCTTGAAGCCGCCGCCGTGGCAGCAGTCCAGGATCACGATCTTCACCTGGGCGAAGCTCCGGTTGATCATCCGGGACAGGGTGCTGGACGCGACGGCCGACGACTCCAGCCGGTCGGCGCGGGTGTTGCCCGCGCACAGGTACAACTCCTGGCCGAGGCTGCGTCCGTGGCCGCTGTAGTAGAGCAGCAGGGTGTCGTCCGGCTCGGCGCCCGCGAAGAAGTCGTCCACCGCGTCGAGGACCTCCGGCGCGTCGGCCTCCGGCAGCAGGGCGACGTTGCTCCGGTCGAACATCCCGGTGCCCGGATCCGTGAGCGCGTCCCGCAGCAGCA
Source organism: Streptomyces sp. NPDC051940 (assembly GCF_040680895.1). NCBI lineage: Bacteria > Bacillati > Actinomycetota > Actinomycetes > Kitasatosporales > Streptomycetaceae > Streptomyces > Streptomyces sp. NPDC051940. The sequence goes on from NZ_JBFAXR010000039.1 coordinate 20,712, forward strand.
TCCCGTCCGCCTTGGGCCCGTTGAGCTCGGGGAGGGCCGAAGCGTCTTTCGCAAAGCGGGAGTTGCAGACGATCAGGGCCCGGTACATAGGATCCTATCCACGCTCAGCCATCCACCAGCCACGCTGTACGCCAGCTTAGGTCGCGGAGGAACCAGCCATGGGACGGACGAGGGAAGTCAGGATCGAGGAGCGGCTCGCCGGACTCGACGCGGGACACGAGGCGGCCCTGGAGGCGCGGGCGGAGCTGCTCGCCGACCTGCGGGCCGCGGCCGGGCTGGAGGCGCACGAGCGGGCGCTCCCGGCCGAGGGGACCAAGGGCGTCGCCACGGAGCTGGTGATCGGGCTGAGCGGCGCCGGCTCCGTCGGGGCGTTCGCGCAGATCGTCAAGGCGTGGCTGGGCCGCGACCGGCGCAGGTCGCTGACGGTGACCGTCACCGAGAGTGCGAACGGCAAGGTCGTACGCGTCGAGGGCGACACCGTCTCGAACGACGCGCTGATCGCCGCCCTGAACGGCCAGGAGCAGCCGACCGCCCCGTCTGCCGCGGAGGAGGAGCCCACGGGGCAGGCATGAGGGCGGTCAGCCCCCGAAGTCCGCGGCGTGGTCCCGGGCCCACTGGAGATACGTCCGGGCCGGGCGGCCCGTGATCTGCTCGACGGCCGGTGACACGGTCTCCGGCTCGTCGACCATCCGGGCGTGGGCGGCGAGGATGGCGCGGGCCACCTCCTCGGGGAGGCCGTGCGCGGTGTACTGGGCGAGGGCCTCCTCCGCCGGGATCTCCACCATGCGCACGGGGCGGCCCAGGGCCTCGCCGATCGCGTCGACCTGCGCCGCCTGGGTCAGCGCCTGCGGGCCCGTGAGGTGGTACACCGCCTCGGCGTGGCCGCCCGCGGTGAGGATCCGGGTGGCGACCGCCGCGATGTCGGCCTCGTGGATCAGCGAGCGGGTGGCGCCCGCGTACGGGGCGTACACCGTGTCCCCGGCGCTCACCTGGGGTGCCCAGCCGAGGGTGTTGGTGGCGAAGCCGCCCGCCCGCAGCACGGTCCACTCCAGTCCCGACGTACGGACGAGGCGCTCGACCCCGGCGTGCGTGCCGAGGATGTCCCCCTCGGGCCGCGAGCCGTCGTCCGGCACGCCCCAGGCGGACAGCTGCACGATACGGCGGGCGTGCCGCCCGATCGCGGCGACGACCTCGGCGGCGGGCCCGGGCGTGAGCAGCGGCCAGATCAGGAAGACGCCGTCGACGCCGGGCAGCGCCTCCTCGACGGAGACGGGGTCGGTGAGGTCGCCCCGCACCACCTCGACGCCCGCCGGCAGCCCGGCCGCCTCCGGTTTACGGACCAGCGCGCGCACCTGCGCCCCGGCGTCGAGCAGCTGGGCGACGGCCTGCCGGCCGACCGTGCCGGTGGCGGCGGTGACGAGAACGCGCATGAGGACCTCCGTGACTCGGGCTGGTGCGTGGCCTCCAGCCTGCGAGCTGAACCGGGGTTGAGGTCAAGCGCCGCCCACGCGCTCACGGTTCCACGAGCCCGCGCAGCGCCTCCTCGGACGCCGAACCCGGCTCCGCGGCGTACAGGTCGAGCCCGCAGCACGCCGGGGCGTCGGGCAGGGACACGAGTTCGCCGTGCAGGGTCAGCGCGCCGGCGACCGGATGGTCCAGGACCAGGACGCGGTGCCGGGCCCGGGCGACCGGGTACATCGCCCACATCCGTGCGAAATCCGCGCTCAGCCCCCGCATGTCCGCGAGGTGCGCGGCGAGCCCGGCGTCCCCGCGGAACCGGCCGAGCAGCACGCGCAGATGCGCCACGTGCCCGTACGCCGCCTGCTCCCAGCCGGTGCGGAACAGCGCACGGGTCCCGGCCTCGGTGAACAGCAGGTGCGACAGCGTACGGCGGTCCTCCGGCAGCGCGGAGAAGTCGCCGAACACGGCCGCCGCCGGCCGGTTCCAGCCGAGGATCTGGGTGTGCCGGCCGATCGCCAGCGCCGGCGTCAGCACCATCGACTCCAGCAGGTACCGCAGGCTCGGCGGCACCTCCGGTGCCGCGGTGACCTGGGCGCACGGCTGCGGGCGGCGGGCGACGCGGTGCAGATGGGCGAGTTCGTCGGGGCTCAGGCGAAGGGCCGCGCCGACGGCGTCCAGCACCTCGTCCGAGACGCTGTCGCCCCTGCCCTGCTCCAGGCGCGTGTAGTGGGCGATGCTCACGCCCGCGAGCCGGGCCAGTTCGTCGCGCCGCAGGCCCGCGACCCGCCGCACCGTGCCGTCGTCCCGCAACCCGACGTCCCGCGGGCGCAGTCGGGCACGGCGTGACAGGAGGAACCCGCGCAACTCGGTGCGATCGTCCATCCGGACAGGGTAAGTCGGCGTGCGCGCCCGGGTGATCACGTCGTGCGTACGCAGGAGGCGGCTCTGGCTGGGGAGCGGGAACCGTTCGAGGCTGTCTCTGATCGACGGATGCATACGAACGGAGACACCCGATGCCCCAGACCCTCGGACTCATCGGCAGCGGAATGATCGGCTCGGCCGTCGCCCGGCTGGCCGTCGCGGCCGGCTTCGACGTGATCCTCAGCAACACGCGGGGCCCGGACACGCTCGCCGGGCTCGTCGCCGAACTCAACGGACCGGCCGGACTCGACGGACTGGACGGACGCGGTGGACGCGGCGGGCGCGGTGGACGCGGCGGGCGGGCCAGGGCCGCCACGCCGGCCGAGGCGGCCCGCGCCGGCGATCTGGTCGTGGCGGCCGTCCCCCTGGGCGCGTTCCGGGGGCTCCCGGTGGACGCCCTCCACGGCAAGACCGTGCTGGACACGGCGAACTACTACCCCGAACGGGACGGCATGGTGCCCGAACTGGACTCGGGCGAGCTGACCTCCAGCGCCCTGCTCCAGCACCACCTCCCGCACTCCCATGTGATCAAGGCGCTCAACAACGTCACCCCGCACCAGCTCCGCACCCTCGCCCGGCCCGCCGGCGCACCGGACCGCAGCGCCCTGCCGGTCGCCGGCGACCAGGCGGCGCCCAAGGCCGAGGCGGTCCGGCTGCTGGACGCCCTCGGCTACGACGCGGTGGACACCGGGCCGCTCGCGGACAGCTGGCGCAGCGAGCCGGACACACCGGTGTACATCCGCCCCTACCTCGGCGCCATCCCCGCCCTGGACGTCGAGGCGTTCCTCCGCTGGACGCTGGGGACACCCGGCGTCCCCGTACCGGCGGCGCGGGTCACCGACCTCGTGGGCGCGGCCGTCCGCCGACGGGCGGGGGACGCGAGGCTCCCCAGCGCCGGGTGACGCGGAGGCCGCCGGGCTCCCCGGCGCCGGGTCACGCGGAGGCCGCTAGGGTGTGGATCGTGACCCAGACGCCCGAGCCCAGCGACTACGTCCGCGGCCTCCCCTTCGGCGAGGAACTGCCCGTCCCCGAGGACTCCTTCGTCCACTGGGCGACGTTCCCCTTCGAGGGGGAGTTCACGGTGAAGCGGCTGACGGAGCCCGAGCTGCCCGAGCCGCCGCGCGACGGCGAGGCCGGGTCCGCGGACTGCTCGACGTGCCGTACGCCCGTCGAGGAGGCCCTCTGGGCGGACGACCACTGGCGGGTGGACGCGATCCGGACGGGGCTGCCCAGCTGTCTGATGCTGCAGCCCCGGGCCCACCACGACCTGGCCGACCTGCCGCCGGAGCGGGCCGTGGAGCTCGGGCCGATGATCCAGCGCGTGGAGCGCGCCCTGCACTCGCTGGGCGGGATCGCCCGGGTCCATGTGAACCGGTGGGGCGACGGCGGTGCCCATCTGCACCTGTGGTTCCTGCCCCGGCCCCAGGGGCTGACCCAGTTCCGCGGCACGTTCCTCTCGCTCTGGGAGGAACTCATCCCGCAGCGCACCCCCGACCAGCTCGCCACGGCGAACCGCCAGGTCGCCGCATCCCTGGCCAAGGACGGCGGCACGGCCTACCTGGTCTAGGCCGCGCGCCGGGCCGCCCCACCGGGTCCGGACTGCGAGCCGGGGCCACCCCTACCGGGTCCGGACCGCGCCGGGCTGCAACCAGGCGCAGGCCCAGGCACAGGCCCGCGCTACCCCAACTCCCGCTCCGCGTACACCCGCATCGCGTCCCGGACGAACTCCGCCGTACCCTCGCCGTGCCGGTCGTAGTTCGCCGTGAAGCGCGGATCGTCGACGTACATCTGGCCCAGGCCCGTGAACGCCTCCGCCGTGGGACGGCGGCCCTGCCAGCCCACCGCGATCCAGTCGTAGTGGCGCCGCGTGATCTCCTGGACCTCGTCGCTGTCCGGGGACCTCCCGGCGGCCAGCGCCGCCGCGTAGTCCCGCGCGATGTCCAGCTGCGTCTGCTGGAAGTCCCGCTTGTCGTGCTCCGAGAGCGAGCGCCACCAGCGGTCGCCCCGCTGCCAGGCCTCGCGGCCCCAGCGCTCCGTCACCTCCTGCTCGTACTGTGCGTGGTCGAACCCGTCGAACACTTCCTCCGCCATGAGCGGTTCACCTCGTTCCGTCTTGTCCAGCGTGGTCCGTACCGAGGCGATCCGGCGCCGCAGCAGCCGCTGCTCCTGCTCCAGGAGGGCCAGATGCGTGCGCAGGGCGGCGGACGTGTCCCGCTCGCCCTCCAGCACCTCGGCGATCGCCGGCAGCCCGAGCCCCAGCTCACGCAGCAGCAGGATCCGCTGCAGCCGGACGAGGGAGTCCTCGTCGTAGTAGCGGTAGCCGTTGGCGCCGATCCGGCTCGGGGTCAGCAGTCCCTTCTCGCCGTAGTGGCGAAGGGTGCGACTCGTCGTCCCGGCCGCCTTGGCCAGGTCCTGGATCGACCATTCCGACACCGTTCACCCCTTTCCTCGGTACGACAACCACGCTAGAAGTTGACGCAACGTAAAGGTCAAGCGAAGCCCGCTCAGCCCCGCGGGTAGAGCTCGAAGCTCACCGCCAGCTCCGTGCCGAGCCGCTCCCCGGCGCCCTTCAGCATCTGCTCGATGAACCCCTTCGCGTACTCCCGCGGATCCTCCTTCACCCCCAGTCCCTCGATGTACGCCCGGTGTTCCGCCAGCGAGGCCACCGCCTTGGTGAACGGATCGTCGGCCACCCCCACCGCGTGCGTCGGCTGCGGGGACCCGGCCACCGCGACCCACCGCACACCGCCCCACGGCTCCAGCCGCTCGCCGGACAGCAGCTCGGGGAAGATCCACCGGTTGCCCGCGTCCCCCGCGGCGTCCAGCACCGCGCGCCCGACCACCCGGTGGTCGGGGGTGTTCCACCAGGAGCCCGGACCCGTACCCCAGGTGTCGTGGTGGTTGAGGGTGATCAGCAGCTCCGGGCGGTGCCGGCGGATGGCCGCGGCCAGGTCCCGGCGCAGCGGCAGACCCTCCTCGATCACCCCGTCGCGGTGGTCGAGGAACTCCACCGCGCTCACGCCGACCACCGAGGCGCTGGCCCGCTGCTCCTCCTCGCGGACCCGGGCCGCCTCCTCCGGGTCCATCCCGTCGATCCCCGCCTCGCCCCGCGTGACGAGCAGGTACGCGATCTGCTTCCCCTGGTCCGCCCAGTGGGAGATCGCGGCCGCGGCACCGTACTCGAGATCGTCGGGATGCGCGACGATCGCGAGCGCCCTCTCCCAGTCGTCGGGCATCTCCTGCAAGGACTGCGCTTCAGTCGTCATGCCCGTCATCGTGGCACAGCCCCCGCCGGGCTCGGCGGGGGCTGTGGACGACCATCACTCTGTGGACAACTCCGTCACCTGAAAGGGGCGGAGGGGGATCCGGCGCCGCGGCACCGGTCCCTTTGGCGGCGCCGCTACATCAGCCCCGCCGACAGCGCCGCGAACAGTTCCCCGTTCGCCGTGTCCCCGTCCAGCGACCACACCATCGCGCCGCCCAGGCGGTTCTCGCGCACCCAGTCCGCCTTGGCCCGTACGACCTGCGGGTCGTCGTAGTTCCAGAACGTCGTCCCGTCGAAGAGCCAGGCGTGGCCGTTCGCCTCGTCCCGGTACACCGTGTAACCGCCGGACTCCGCCAGCTGCTTGAGCACCTTGTAGTCCTCGTAACCGGCTTCCCACGTGGCGGGCGCGGGCCCGGTCGCCGGCTGCTGGTAGCCGTCGCCGCCGCCGGTCACGCCCGTCCAGCCGTGGCCGAAGAACGGCACGCCCACCACGATCTTCCGTCCCGGCGCCCCGCGCTGCCGCCAGTCCTGTACGACCTGCGTCAGGCTGAAGTCGGGCGAGCCGATGGCCGACTGCTGGTTGGTCTCACTCTCCCAGGGGCCGTGCAGGTCGTAGCCCTGCACGGTGGCGAAGTCGAGCAGGTCGAAGACCTTGCCGGCCTCGAAGCCCGCGTCCATGGCGTTCGGGTTCGCCGGCAGGAAGGCCGTCAGCAGGTAGCGCTTGTGGTCCTTCAGTCCCTGGACGAGCAGCTGGCGCCGGAACTCGGCCAGCATCGCCGTGTAGTTCTGCTTGTCCTCGGGGCGGTAGACCGTGTCGGTGTCGGCCGGCCAGTTCGGCCACTCCCAGTCGATGTCGATGCCGTCGAAGATCCCGCGCGCCGACCCGGGGCCGCCCTTGCCGTCGAGCAGCGGCAGATCGCCCTTGAGGAACAGGTCGATGCACGACGCCACGAACGCCTTGCGCTTGGCGGGCGTGCGGACCGCGTCGGAGAAGTGCGTGGACCAGCTCCAGCCGCCCAGCGAGATGAGGACCTTGAGCTTGGGGTACTTGGCCTTGAGCTCGCGCAGCTGGTTGAAGTTGCCGGCCACCGCCTGGTCGGCCGTGTCCGCGACCCCGTCGACGGAGTTCGCGGCGTCCAGCGGACGCTGGTAGTCCGCCCAGGCGTCGCCCTCGCCGGGGATGTTGGCCTCGAAGCACCTGCCGTCCGCGCCGACGTTGCCGAACGCGTAGTTGAGGTGCGTGAGCCGGGCCGCCGTACCGCTGGTGACCAGGTCGTTCACCTGGAAGTCGCGACCGTACACACCCCACTGGGTGAAGTAGCCGACGCGCTTGTACGACGGGCCCCTGTCCCCGTCGTGCGCGTCGGCGAGGGACGGCGTGAGCAGGAGCGACAGGGTGCAGCCGGCGACCGCCAGCCTGCCGAGGAGTCTTCGGCGCATGGTGCCCTCTTCCGTGAGAAGCGTGCGTGCCGTGCGGGTGGGGAACGTGCGTGCCGTGCGGGTGCGAAGCGTGCGTGCCGTGCCGATGAGAAGCGGCCGATGAGAAGCGCGCGCTGCGGGCACGCTATTGGCCTAGACCAAAGCGGTCAAGAGGTCGGTACGCCCCCGCGCTTCCGGCGAGGCGCACCCAACCCGCAGGACATAGGCTGAACCAGGTCGAACCAGGTCATGGAGGTGTGCATGCCCGCCCAGGTCGAGCTGCACGACCTCCTCGACGGCAACGACGTACCCGGTGTACAGGCCTGGCTCGCCGACAACCCCCCGCACGTCATCGCGGACGAACTCGCCCGCGCCGACGACATGCGCTCCGTCCTGCTCTTCCGGCTGCTGGACAAGGAGAGCGCGCACGAGGTCTTCGAGGAGCTCGACCCAGTCGACCAGCAGAAGGTCCTCTCCGGTCTGCGCGACCAGACCTTCCGCGACGTCGTCGAGGGGATGGACCCGGACGACCGCGCCCGGCTGCTGGGAGAGGCGCCGGCGAACTTCACCCAGCGGGTGCTCGCCGGTCTCAGCCCGCACGAGCGCTCCCTCACGGCCCGGCTGCTCGGGTACGGACCGGACGACGTCGGCCGTTACATGTCGCCGGAGATGGTGCTGCTGCACGAGCACGCCACCGTCGCGGAGGCGCTCGCCCGGGTGCGGGCGGCGGGTGCCCGGGCGGAGACCATCTACACGCTCCCCGTCGCCGACGTCTCCCGCCGTCTGGTCGGCGTCGTCTCGCTGCGCGACCTGGTGCTCGCGGAGCCGTCGCACCCGCTGGCGGACCTCGTCGACACCGAGTGCGTACGGGTACGCGCCACCGACGAGGCGGAGGCCGCCGCCCGCCTGATGCAGGAGGCGAACCTCCTCGACCTGCCGGTCGTCGACAGCGACGACCGGGTCGTCGGCCTGCTCACGATCGACGACGCCCTCGAGGTCATCGAGGAGGCCGACACCGAGGACATCGCCCGGCAGTACGGCCAGAGCCCGGTCGAGGGCCACTACATGTCCGTCGGCGTCTTCCGGCTCGCCCGGTCCCGGATCGTCTGGCTCTTCCTGCTGATCGTCGCGGCGACGATGACCGCCAAGGTGCTGCAGGCGTTCGAGGGCGAGCTGGAGCAGGTCACACAGCTGGCGGTGTTCATCCCCCTGCTCGTCGGTACGGGCGGCAACGTCGGCGCCCAGGCGGCGACCGGTGCGGTGCGCGCGCTGGCGGTCGGCGAACTGCGGCCCGGGGACGTGTTCCGGCTCGCGTGGCGGGAGTGCCGGGTGGGGCTGCTGCTGGGGCTCGGGCTGGCCGCCGTCGGGCTGGTGCTGGCGGCGGTGATGACGGACGGCGGGATCGCCGTGACGGTGGCGCTGTCGATCGTCGCGATCTGCGCCTGGGCGGCCGTGGTCGGCGCGACGATGCCGCTGCTGGCGCGGCAGTTCGGCATCGACCCGGCGGTCATCTCCGCGCCGCTCGTGACCACGCTGGTGGACGCCACGGGTCTGATCATCTACTTCCTGATCGCCCGTGTGGTGCTGGGACTGTAGTGCGAGCGTTCGTCAGGTGGGGTGAGGGCGTCCCGGCCGCCGGATCGCCCTGCCGTGCCCTGAGGCTTCGTACGGCCCCGGCCTGCGGGTTCCATACGGAAAGTGAAGTTCACCCCTGAACTTGCGGGTGGCGAACCGCGGTTGCCAAGCTGTCGCGGACTGTCAAGCTTTGGGAGCACATGTGTCGTTCGGTGAGCAGCCCGCGTACCTCCGGGTGGCCGGAGACCTGCGCAAGAAGATCGTGGAGGGGGACCTGCCGCCCCATTCGCGCCTGCCTTCGCAGGCCCGGATCCGCGAGGAGTACGGCGTCTCCGACACGGTCGCCCTGGAGGCGCGCAAGGTGCTGATGGCCGAGGGGCTGGTCGAGGGCCGCTCGGGCTCCGGCACGTACGTGCGCGAGCAGCCCGTGCCGCGGCGGATCTCCCGGACCGGCTACCGGATCATCGGCGACTCCTCGCCGTTCCGGCAGGAGCAGACGGACGAGCGGGTCGCCGGCAGCTGGGAGTCGACGAGCGCGCAGGCGGCCGCCGGCCGGGAGGTCGCGGAGCGGCTCGGGATCGAGGCCGGCGATCGCGTGATGCGGACGGAGTACCTCTTCCGGGCCGGTGGTGAGCCGGTCATGCGGTCGATCTCGTACGAGCCGCTCGCGCTGACCGGGCGTACGCCGGTGATGCTGCCGGAGGAGGGGCCGCTGGCGGGGCAGGGGGTCGTCGAGCGGATGGCGGCGATCGACGTGATCGTGGACAACGTGCTCGAGGAGGTTTCCGCGCGGCCGGGGCTGGCCGAGGAGACGTTGCCGCTGGGCGGGTTTCCGGGGCAGCTCGTGCTCGTCGTGTCGCGGACGTTCTTCGCCTCGGGGCGGGCGGTGGAGACGGCTGACATCGTCGCGCTCGCGGAGCGGCATCGCGTCGCGTATCACCTGCCGGTGAAGTAGCGCCGCTTCCGGTTCGCCTCCCGCTGCCGGGGGCTCCGCCCCCGGACCCCCGTCGCGCCTGGACGGCGCTCGTCCTCAAACGCCGGACGGGCTGGGATTGCGGCCTCTACCCCCGCCCCCCTCCCACCCCCTCACCCGACCCCCGAGTCCCACCTCCCACCCCCTCACCCCCTGTCTCGAATAATTCGAACAAGGTGGCGATTAAGGCATCGCTTTGTGTAAACTCGTATCCGGCGCGTGAAGGCCAGGCGTAAGCTCTGGCATATGCAATCTTGGGGACCGTGCGGCTTATGCGCGCGGAAGGTAGGCGACCGGCCGGGGGAGAGGCGATGAGCGACAGCGGAGCCGTACGTCCGTGGGTGGTCATACGCCAGGACGACAACGGCAATCGCTATCGCGTGGGGAGCTACGCGACGCGGGCCGAGGCCGAGCGGGTGGCCGCTCGCTTCGACAGCGGCGGGCACAAGCAGCTCTACCTCGTGGAGCGCATCAACGGGACCGGCGGAGCGTCGAACGGGATCTGACCAGCCCCGACGCCCGGCCTCACGATGAGTGAGCGTCCTGTCTTGTAACAGTTACGTTGACGCCGTGAAATTCGTCTCAAATCGGGTATCCCATAACTAATCCCCCGATTTTGGACTGGGATGTGGTCGGCGTGACACACACCGCTGATGCGGCGGAATCCTCATACGCTCCCCACGCCGCCCTGGTGCCCCCGGAAGGTCCCGCGGAATGGACCTTCCCCGCGGACCCGGGCGCGGTCCGCACGGCGCGCGCCGTCGTGCGTGAGACCCTGCGCGGCTGGCGGCTCGACCCGGTGAGCGACGTGACCGTGCTGCTCGTCAGCGAGCTGGTCACCAACTCCCTGCGCTACGCGGCCGGGCCCATCGTCGTGCGCCTCACCCGCCTCCCCGGCCCCGACGGCCGCCGTCCGGGCGCCCTGCGGGTCGAGGTCTCCGACCCGCTGCCCGATCCGCCCTGCATCCGCGCGGCGGGCCCGCAGGACGAGGGCGGGCGGGGTCTGCAGCTCGTCGCCGTGGCCGCCCGCAGCTGGGGCACGAAGCCGGGGCGGGCCGGGAAAACCGTGTGGTTCGAGTTGCCTCTGGCTGGTTAGAAGAAGGGGGGAGCACGGTCGGGACGGGGCTCACCGAGACACAACCGCGATCTGAGGGGCATGTTCCGGATGGCCGCTTCTGTCGCATACTCGGGCCTACGCGTACCCGGAGCAGGATGAGCAAAGGGGGCGGACGCGTGACGGAACCGCTGTGGACGAGCAGCCCACCGGGCTCGATCTACGACCACATCCAGGTGGCGTCCTTCTCCCTGGGCCCCGACGGGCGTGTCGACCAGTGGAGCGACCGGGCCGCCGAGCTCTTCGGCATCCCCGCCGAACGGGCGCTGGGCGTGGACCCGGTGCAGGCGCTCATCCCACGGCAGATCCGGGCCGGTGCCGCCTCCACGGTGGTGCAGATCCTCGACGGGCGCGAGTGGACGGGACTCGTCCCGTACGGCCGCAGCGGCGAGGCCGAGGGCATCGCCGAGCTCTACGTGATGCCCACCCAGGCCGCCGGCGGCCGGCGCGGGGCGGTCTGCATCGCCGTCGACGTGTACGCGCTGCGCAGGATTGAGACAGATCTGGCCGCCTCCCAGGCCGTCTTCGGGCAGTCCCCGATGGGCTTTCTCCTCTTCGGTACGGACCTGAGGCTCATCCGCGTCAACGAGCGCTTCGCGTCCGCCTTCGGCCGCCCCACCGACGCGCACGTCGGCCGTACACCGCAGGACTATCTGCCCCGAGCCGAGGCCGAGCGCTTCGTCGCCGCCTGCCGGCAGGTGCTGGAGAGCGGCGAGCCGGTCACCGACATGCAGATCATGGGCCCCTCGCCGGAGGAGCCGCAGCGGCTGCGCTGGTCCGTCTCCCTGTACCGGGTGCACTCCGGCACCGGCCGCCCGATGGGCGTCGCCGCGATAGCCACCGACGTCACCAGCCGCCGCCGCGCGGAGAGCGAGGCCGCCAGCGCCCGCCGCAACCTCGCCCTGCTGAACGAGGCGGGCGCCCGTATCGGCAACACCCTCGATCTGGAGACCACCGCCCGCGAGCTGCTCGACGTCACCGTGCCGCAGTTCTGCGACATGGCCTGCGTGGACCTCTACCAGGGGCTGCTCGACGGCGACGAGGGCCGCCCCGGGATAGCCGACGGCAGCGCCGAACTGCGCCGCGTCGCGTTCGCCTCCGCCGTCTCCGACACCCCGGTCACGGCGGTCGGGTCCACCCACCGCTTCGCGTTCCACTCGCCCTACGCCAGTGCGCTGCGCACCGCGCAGGTGCAGGTCGTGTCCTCCAGCGAGGAGGACGCGCACGTGCAGACGACGCTCGCCGTCCCGCTGGTCGCGGGCGACACTGTGGTCGGGCTGGTGCAGTTCTCCCGTACCAAGGGCAGCGAGGACTTCGGGGAGCGGGACACCGCGCTGGCGATACAGATCGCGGCGCGCGCGGCCGTGTGCATCGACAACGCGCGGCTGTACCGGCGCGAGCACGCCCGGGCGCTGATACTCCAGCGCAGCCTGCTGCCGCCGGGGGAGCCCGAGGCGGCGGGCCTCGACATCGCCTGCCGGTATCTGCCGGGCAACACGGCGACCGAGGTGGGCGGCGACTGGTTCGACGTGATCGAGTTGCCCGGGCACCGGACCGCGCTGGTGGTCGGTGACGTGATGGGGCGCGGGTTGCGCGCCGCCGTGGCGATGGGGGAGCTGCGCACCGCCGTACGCACCCTCGCGCTGCTGGACCTCGAACCCGCCGACGTACTCACCGCGCTGGACGAGATCGCCAGCGGTCTCGGCGACGTGTCCGAGGTCTACATGGCCACCTGCGTGTACGCCGTCTACGACTCGGTGACCCGGCGCTGCATGATCGCCAACGCCGGCCATCTGCCCCCCATGCTGGTCGAGCCCGGCGAGCCGCCGATGCTGCTGGAGGTGCCCTCGGGCATGCCGCTCGGCGTCGGCGGCGAGCCGTTCGAGGAGGTGGAGGTCGAGCTGCCGGAGGGCGCGATGCTCGCCCTGTACACAGACGGGCTGGTGGAGTCCCGCGAACACCCGCTGGACGAGGGCCTGGAGGCGTTCCGCAAGGCGCTGACCGGCGGGCCGCGGGCGCTGGAGGACGTCTGCGACCACGTGCTCGACACGCTCAACACCCGGCACGGCGAGGACGACGTCGCGCTGCTGATGGCCCGGGTGCGCGGGCTGCCGCACGAGAGCGTCGGCGACTGGCGGCTGGAGGCCGAGCCCCGGTCCGTGGCGCGGGCGCGCGAGCTGGCCCGGGCGCAGCTGATGGCCTGGGGGCTGGACGACCTCGTCGACACGAGCGAGCTGCTCGTCTCGGAGCTGGTCACCAACGCCCTGCGGCACGGTGAGGGCGAGATCCGGCTGCGCCTGTTGCTGGACCGCACGCTGGTGTGCGAGGTCTGGGACGCGGCCCTGCGCCAGCCCCGCCGCCGCCGCGCCCGCGACACGGACGAGGGCGGCCGCGGCCTGCAACTCGTCTCCCTCCTCAGCCGGAGCTGGGGCTCCCGCCGCACCCCGCAGGGCAAGACGGTCTGGTTCGAACTGGACCTCCCGGGCGAGGGCCCACCCCCGGGCGACGCCGTGGAGGCCCTGCTCTCGGTGTTCTGAGGGGCGACGGCCGCGCGATACTCGCCCCGTGGAGTGGTACGAGGAAGCAAGGGCGGCGGAGGAGCGCCGGGACTGGGACACCGCCATCGAGCTGGTGAGCGCCCGGGCCGAGTGCTACGCCGCCGATCACGTCCGACACGACGCCCACCTCTGGCACATGGACCTGCTCGTCCGCGCGGACCGGCTCCCGGAGCTCGTCGAGCGCGGCGGCACGGACGTCCACGCCCGCCGGAGGCTCAACCGGGCGCTCGCCGGGCGGGGGGAGGCCGAGTCGCTGCGCGCGCGGGCGGCGGACGGCGACCGCGGGGCGCTGTACGCACTGGTCCGGCTGCTGTGCGAGACGGGCCGGGAGGCGGAGGCCCAGCGGGCGGTCGAGGAGCTCGGCCCGGACGACCGGTACGCACACGAGATCGCGGCCGACCACCGGTCGCGGTGACCGGACCCCGGGGGCGATGCCCCGGTGTGCTCAGGCCGCCCGGCCGGTGCCGATCGCGGTGACCGTGCCGCCGCCGTTCTTCAGGGCCGCCAGGCGGAGTTCGACCTCCGACTTCGCCGCCATGTCGTCCAGGGACTCGAACTGGGCGTCCAGGGACGACGCCGCCAGCTCCGACTTGCCCATGGCCTTCGCCTCCTCGCGGCGGATCTTGTCCTCGAAGCGGCCGAGTTCGGACGTCGGGTCCATGACGTCCATGGACTTCACCGCGTCCAGCATCTGGTTCTGGGCGTCCGCCGTACGCGCCCGCGCCAGCAGCGAGTCGCGCTTGGCGTTCAGGTCCTCCAGCTTGAGCTTCATCGCGTCGAGGTTCGACTTCAGCTTGTCGACGACCTCCGTCTGCGAGGCGATCATCGGCGCCGAGGTCTTCGCCTCGCCCTCGTGCCTCAGCTGGCGCTCCAGCGCCACCCGGGCCAGCTGGTCGAAGTGGTCCGCCTGCGCCGTGTCGCCGGCGGCGCGCAGCTGGTCCGCCCGCTGACTGGCGGCCAGGGCCTTGCCGCCCCACTCCTCGGCGGTGCTGACGTCCTCGCGGTGGTCCTGCTCCATCAGCCGCAGATTGCCGATGGTGGTGGCCACCGCCTGCTCGGCCTCGCGGATGTTGTTCGTGTAGTCGCGGATCAGCTGGTCGAGCATCTTCTGCGGATCCTCGGCCTGGTCCAGCAGGGCGTTGATGTTGGCCCGCGCCAGCTGGAGGGTGCGGCCGAGGATGGTCTGCTTGCCGGTCATCTGGGTACTCCCTTGCGTTGGTTGGCTGCGCGCGCCGCTGGTGCCACAGGCCCGTGACGACGCGGCGGAAGGGTCGGAGCAGGTGATGGGTCAGAAGCGTCCTCCGCCGCCCATCCGCCCGGTGGTGCGGACGCCGCCGAAGGAACCGGGGCTGAAGCCGCCCCCCGAGCCCCCGAACCCTCCGCCGCCCCGGCCGCCGCCGCCGAGCATGCCGCCGAGGATCAGCCCGCCGAGCATCCCGGTGTTGATCCCGCCGCCCATCCGCCCGCCGCCGTACCCGCCGTAGCCGGACACGTCCTCCTCGGCCAGCCGCCGCGCCTCGCGCCCCAGCTGGTCGGCGCGCTGCGCGTGCTGCAGCGCGCTGGGCGCGTCCGTACGGGACAGCGCGGCGGCCTGCTCCAGATGCCGCTGCGCCTCGTGCAGCCGGGTACGTGCCTGGGTGCCGATCGCGCCGCGGTGGGTGGTGATGAAGTCGCGGGCGGCGCCGACCTCGCTGCGGGCGGTGAGCAGCGCCTGCTCGAGCAGGCCGCCCGCCCGGCGCTCCGCCTCCTCGTGCTCGCGGGCGCCGCGCAGGGCGTCCTCCAGGGCGGCGTCGGCCTCCTCGAGCCGGCGCAGCACGGACAGCGGGTCGTAGCGGCCGGCGTTCACCTCCCGGCTGACCTCGGCGAGCACCGTCTCGGCACGGCCGATCCGGCCCTGCAGACCGGCCGTCGAATCGTCCGCCTTCGTACCGCTGACCATGCCGCGGGCGTCCGCGAGGTCGGCCTGCATGTCGCGGACGGCCTCGGTGGTCCGGCCCGCCGCCTCGTGCAGCTCGCTCTCGCGCCGCAGCACCGCGTCGGCCAGCGTCTCGGCCTGGTCGACGGCCCCCTCGGCGGCCCGGACGTGGACGGCGGTGGTGTTGCTGTCGCCGCCCTCCAGGGCCGTACGGGCCTGGGCGAGGTTCTTCGCCGCGAACTGGAAGCGGTCCTTGGCCTCGCGCGGATGGCCGGTGACCGCGGCGACGGCGGACGGGGCGTACGCGTCGGCCATCGCGGCCAGCGCCTTCTCGGCGGCCTGGATCTTCTCCGGCACCTGCTGGGCGGCCGTCTCCGCGTTGGCGAGCACCGCCGGCGCGTTGGCCACCATCTGGCGCAGCCGGTCGAAGGCGGCGGACTCCGCGTCCAGCCGCTGACTGGCCTGGGTACAGCGGTGGATGATCTCGTCGAGCATCTTCCGCTTGGTGGCGTCGTCCTCGGGGAAGGCGTCGTCGAGCTGCTGGCGCAGCCGGAACGCCCTGGTGATCTCCGCCTTGGCGTAGCCGACGGCCTGGTTGAAGGGCTCGGCGGTCGCCTCGCCGAACTGGGCGCTGGCGAAGCCCAGCTCCTCCTGGCTGGTACGGATCGCGTCGTCGGTCTCCACGAGCAGCTGTTTGGCCCTGCCGTCCAGCTCGGGGAGCGGCACCTGGGCCGGCCCGCCCCATGTCTGCTGCCCCTCCTTCGCGGTCCGCCGCTTCCGCCGCTTCCCGGAGAAGAGGTACGCGGCGGCCAGCCCCGCGCCGCCCACGGCCACCACGGGGATGAGCAGATCGGAGCCGGTGAACTGCTCGGCCCCGGTGCCGCCGCCGGGGTTCGCCGGGCCCGGGGTGATCACCGGTGCGGGGATCGGGACGCCCTCCAGCACGGCGGCGAAGCCGTCGGCGCCGCCGATGGCGGCCCCGGCCCAGTCGTTCTGGCGCAGCGCGGGCTCGATGGCCTCGGCGTTCACCTGGCGGATCTGGTCCTCGGTGAAGCCGGAGTCGGTGGCGGCGGAGACGGCGTACTGGCGGTCGCGGGTGGCGACGGCGAGCAGCAGGTCGTTCTGGCCGAGGCCGTTCTTCTCGGCGGTGGCGTCGGCCCAGGACTGGGCGCCCCGGCTGGCGAAGTTGCGCACGTACGCGACGTACAGCTGGACCCGGTGCTCGACGTCGAGGCTCGCGAGCGCGGCCTCGACCTCGGATCTGCGGCTGCCGAGGGCGCCGACCTCGTCGGTGATCTGGCCGGGGCTGTCGAGCGTGATCGGATCGACGGCGGGCACGGCCCCGGACGCGGCGGCGGGCACGACCCCGGACGCGGCGGCGCGCACGACCTCCGATGCGGCGGCTGCCGCCGCGGGCGCGCCCGAGTTGAGCAGCAGTACGGCGGTCGCTCCCAGCGCCGCGGCCAGTCGGCGTATGTGCATGGGGCTGCGCCCGCCTCCTCCGCGATCCAGCTCCAAGGTCGTTTTGCCTGCTTTTGGAGCTTATGCGGGGAGCAGGGGAGGCGCGAGCGGGGACCGGAACCGCTCAGAGCGCGGGCAGTACGTCCTGAAGCGCCGCCGGCACGCGGCCCGTCAGCCGGCCGTACTCGCCGGAAACCGCCGCCCAGCGGCCCTCGCGGACCGACGCGAACATCGAGGTGAAGGCGTACAGCCACCAGGGGTCCTCACCGGCCCGCGCGGTCTCCGCCAGGTACTCCGCCGGTGTGAGCTCCTCGTAGCGCACGGGCACGCCCCAGGCCCGGGACGTGATCTCCGCGATCTCCCCGACGTCCGGCGCGGCCGGGCCGGTGATGTCGTGGTGGCGGCCGGTGGCCGCGCCCAGCGCCAGGGCGGCCAGCGCATGGCCGACGTCCGCGCGTGAGACCAGGGCGATCCGGCCGTCGCCCGCCGGGAGCCGCAGCGTGCCGGTGGTACGGGCCGTGGTCAGCCAGTGCCCGAAGAACTCCGCGTAGATCGACGCCCGGGCGAGGGAGTACGGGATGCCGCTGCGGCGGATCAGGTCCTCGGTGTAGCCGTTGGCCATGGCGTAGCAGAAGGGCGAGGCCGTGTCGGCGTCGACGCTGCTCAGGGCGGCTATGTGGGAGACGCCGGCGGCGACCGCCGCCCCCACCAGGTTGGCGTGGTGGGTCATCACGTGCGCGGTCTCGCCGTCGCTGGAGACGAGGACCAGCGTGTCGACGCCGTCCAGCGCCTTGTGCAGCGCGTCGACGTCGCCGTAGTCGGCCTGGCGGACCTCGGCCGCCGCCGGCAGGAGCCCCTCCGGCGGCTGCCGGCGCGTCAGCGCGACGGGCCGCACCGAGCCGTGCGCGGCGATCTCGTGTACGACGGCCCCGCCCAGCCGCCCGGTCGCGCCGGTGACAGCGATACGCATGTGTCCCCCGTTGAGTTGTACGGCCGGGGTGCCGGGGATCCCTGTGCGGGACCCCCGGCACCCCGGCACCGGTTCAGCAGCCGCGCGGCTTCATCCACGCGCACTCGAGGTCGGCCCGCGGTGCGGAACTCCGCGTCGAGGGCGACTCGACGGCCGTGGTGGCGGCCATACCGGAAGAGTACGACGCCAGGGCCACGGCCACCTTGTCCTCGATGTCCTTCACGGACGAGGCCAGGTAGTTGTTGAGCTGGATCGTGAAGACCAGCTCCCGGCCGTCCGCGTCCGTGACGTAACCCGACAGCGCCGACGCCCCGGTGAGCGAGCCGGTCTTGGCGTGGACGTTGCCCGCGGCCGCGGTGTCGCACATGCGGGTGCGCAGGGTGCCGCCGGTGAAGCGGTCGGCGACGCAGGCCACCGGCAGCGAGTCGTACCACTGCTGGAACCAGGGCTCGGCCCGCGCCGCGGTCAGCAGCTTCACGAACGCCTCGCCGGAGATGTTGTTCATCCGGGACAGCCCCGAGCCGTCGACCTGGCGGAGCCCCGCCGTCTGCACGCCCACGGAGGCCAGATAGCCGCGGATGCCGGCGAGGCCCGCGCTCCACGTGCCCGAGCCGGAGACCTCGTAGCCGATGGTCTTGGTGAGCATCTCGGCGTGCATGTTGTTCGACAGCTTCATGAACGGGATCAGCAGCTGCCCCAGCGTCATCGACTCGTGCGTGGCCACCGGCGTCGCGTCCGCCGGGGTCGTGCGGCTGAGTTCGGTGCCGCCCTGCACGCTCACGCCGTGCGCGGCGAGCGCGTCACGGAAGACGGACGCGGCGTAGCCGGTGGGCTCCCAGACGGCGATCCACTCCTTGGTGGCGGACGCCTTCTCCGGGATGTCGCCGCTGACCACGATGGTGTTGGTGCCGTGCTCGCGCTCGATGCCGAGGGTGTCGGGCTGCCCCTTCGCCACCGTCGTACCGCGCACGTCGATCTTCACGTACGAGGTGGGCGGCGTGACCTTCACGACCGGCGGGTCGCCGGCCTTCTTGCCCGGGAACGCCTCGACGATGACGGTGCCCGAGTCGTAGTCCGTGTCGGGCGCGAGGGTGAGCGCGGAGATCTGCGCCGAGTAGTACGCCGACTCGTCGTCGGCCGCCCAGGAGCGGCCGAGGCGGCTGGCGTCGAAGCGGGTGTCGTCGGCGACGAGCCCGCCGGTGACGTTGGTGATGCCCGCCGCGGCGATCTTCGCGGCGAGGGCGTCGTAGTCGGCGGCGAGCATCGTCGGGTCGCCGGTGCCGCGCAGATACAGGTCGCCCCGCAGCTCGGAGCCGGCGCGGTCGCCGCTCGCGAGTACGTCGGTGCTCCACCGGTAGTCGGCACCGAGCAGCTCCATCGCGGCGGTGGACGTCGGCAGCTTGGTGTTAGAGGCCGGCATCAGCCGGGTGTTCGGGCTGTGCTCGAAGATCCGCTCACCGGTCTTCGCGTCGGCGACGATTACGTCGGCGACGCTTCCGTCGAGGCGCGGATCGGCAAGGATGTTGGTAAGGGTCTGCCGGAGCGCGTCATCGTCCGGCGCGGACGAGGCGGGACTGCTCACGGTCAGCCCGAAGGCCAGTGCGGCGGCGGTGACGGGCCACATCCAGGCCCGGGCCGGCAGTCTGAGTCGCGGGGGTCTGCTCATGGGGGGAGGATCGCGGATCACGGGGCCGGGCAACAAGCGTTTCCACGGGCGTTATTGGTTGAACCGGTGACATCCCGCAGCTTCAGGCTTCCCGTGATCGCGCCTCCAACCCTGCACTGATGCGCCACTATCCCGACCTGGCGGTCGCGGCGACCCGACAGCCCACCAAGAGATCCGTCCGCCGACTGCACGGCCCCCGCCCTGGACCGGTCGGCGGTCTACACCGGTGGCGCCCTCGTCGCGCACAACGGCCACACCTGGAACGCCCAGTGGCGGACGCCGGGCGAGGAACCCCCGCCGGCCCGCGGACAAACCAGTGGCCCATCCGGGCTTTCAGCCCGCATCGTGGACCCTGATGACGGAGGAGACCTGGACCTACGCCCACCACCGCACGCTGGAGGGCCTGTTGCAGCGCGGGCGCGGAGCCGGGGCACGGGCCGCGCTGCACTCAGCACGCGCTCCGGAGCTGGTGTACCGGTGCGTCGAGCACGACACCCGCTGGTGGTCGTTCATCGACGAGCGGGCGGGATACCTGGCGGGTCTCGTTCGCGACCTGGAGCTGGACACCGCGCCGATCGCACGGATGCTCGAGCAGCCGGCCGACCCAGTCGACTTCGAGCACGCGGCCGACGTCCTCCGGGCACTCGGCCGGATCCGCTACGGGCAGGCGGAGGAGCAACTGCTGCGGTACGTGCACTCCGGCGAGCGGTGGACGTACGTCCTGCAGGGCATCGCCCACGACTGGCCGCGCGAACGCTGGGACGGACTGCGCGACCGGGCACTGGCCAGACTGCACGCCGACCCGGGAGAGCACTATCTGCCCCTGGCGGAGCCCTGGCGTACCTGGGCTCCGCCGGATACGCCGCCACCGGAGCCTCGCCGGACGGCGTCCCCCCGCCGAGTGGCCGCCCGCCCGCAGGGCGTCGCCGAGCTGATCGCCGGGTGGCGCGGGCTCCGGGCGAGTGGCCACTGGTGCGGGTACGACCGGCTCGCGGACGGACTCGCGGTGCACGGCGAGGCGGCGCGTGAGGCGATACCCCTGCTGCGGGGCTACTTTCTGCGTTCACCGCATTCGTACGAACGCGAGTCCGTGCTCTCGGCGCTGCTCGCGATCGCACCCACGGACTCGGGCGCCGTCCTCGTGGACGCGTTGTGGGACTGCGAGCCCGGGGTCCGGCTGCTGGCCGTCAGGGCGCTGGAGCCCACCGCCGAGGTGCGGGAGCGACTGGCCGATCTGCGTGACGATCCGCTGGAGGAGGCGGAGGCGCGCGCCGCGGCACGCGCCCGTGCCGCGGGAACGGCGCCGCCCGATTCGCGCCCGGGCGCCCGCTGACGCCGAACGCCCCCGCGGAGCGAGATCCGCGAGGGCGTCCACGTACCGGCCGGAGGTCTACTGCCCCCGGCGGCGGATCTTGCTGCCCAGCCAGACCAGTGGGTCGTACTTGCGGTCCACCGCCCGTTCCTTCAGCGGGATCAGGGCGTTGTCCGTGATCTTGATGTGCTCGGGGCACACCTCCGTGCAGCACTTCGTGATGTTGCAGTAGCCCAGGCCGTGCTCCTCCTGCGCCGTCTTCTTACGGTCCAGGCCCGACTCCTCCGCCGCGTCCAGCGGGTGCATGTCCAGCTCCGCCACCCGCATCAGGAAGCGCGGGCCCGCGAAGGCCGCCTTGTTCTCCTCGTGGTCGCGGACCACGTGGCAGGTGTCCTGGCACAGGAAGCACTCGATGCACTTGCGGAACTCCTGCGAGCGGTTCACGTCCGCCTGCTGCATCCGGTACTCGCCCGGGCCGAGGTCCGGCGGCGGGACGAACGCCGGGACCTCGCGGGCCTTGGCGTAGTTGAAGCCCACGTCCGTCACCAGGTCGCGGATCACCGGGAACGCCCGCAGCGGGGTGACCGTGATGGTCTCCTCGGGGTCGAACACCGACATCCGCGTCATGCACATCAGCCGCGGCCGGCCGTTGACCTCGGCGCTGCACGAACCGCACTTGCCCGCCTTGCAGTTCCACCGCACCGCCAGGTCCGGCGCCTGCGTCGCCTGCAGCCGGTGGATGATGTCGAGGACGACCTCGCCCTCGTTCACCTCGACCTCGAAGTCCTCCAGGCCGCCGCCGTCGGTGTCCCCGCGCCAGACCTTGAAGTGGGCCAGGGGGGTCTGGGGGGCTTGCCCCCCAGTGGGCTCAGTCCCCTTGCTGGGTGGTGCGGTGGTCACTTGGTCAGCTCCTCGTCGGTCAGGTACTTCACCAGCTCTTCCTTCTCGAAGAGGTCGAGCAGGTCGGGGCGGATCGGCGGCATCTCCCGCTTCTCCAGCCGGATCTGACCGCGCTCGGGGTCGGTGGCCGCCAGGCCGCCCGTCGGGTCGGAGAGCCGGCACACCAGGTTGGACCTGCGCCACTCGCGGTCCATCCCCGGGTAGTCGTCCCTGGTGTGCCCGCCGCGCGACTCCGTGCGCTCCCGGGCCGCCCGCGCCACGCACTCGCTGACCAGCAGCATGTTGCGCAGGTCGATGGCCAGGTGCCAGCCCGGGTTGAACTGCCGGTGGCCTTCCACTCCGGCCCGCCGCGCCCGTACCCGGAAGTCGGCGAGCTTGCGGAGCGCCTCCGTCATCTCGGCCTCCTTCCTGATGATGCCGACCAGGTCGTTCATCGCCTGCTGCAGCTCCTGGTGGATCGTGTACGGGTTCTCCGGCGGCCGTGCCGCCTCGTCCCCCGACGCCTCCGCGCTGAACGGCCGCAGGGCCTCCGCGGACGCCGACGCGATCTCGTCGTCGTCTACCGCCGGCCGGTCCGCGCCGAGCCCGGTCGCGTACTCCGCGGCGTGCAGGCCCGCGCGCCGGCCGAAGACCAGCAGGTCGGACAGCGAGTTGCCGCCGAGCCGGTTCGACCCGTGCATACCGCCCGCCACCTCACCGGCCGCGAACAGCCCGGGCACGCCCACCGCGGCCGCCGTGTCGGGGTCGACGTCGACGCCGCCCATCACGTAGTGGCAGGTCGGCCCGACCTCCATCGGCTCGGCGGTGATGTCGACGTCCGCCAGCTCCTTGAACTGGTGGTGCATCGACGGCAGCCGGCGCTTGATCTCCTCGGCCTCCAGCCGCGTCGACACGTCCAGGAACACCCCGCCGTGCGGGGAGCCCCGCCCCGCCTTGACCTCGGAGTTGATGGCGCGCGCCACCTCGTCGCGGGGGAGCAGCTCGGGGGGACGGCGGTTGTTGTCCGGGTCGGTGTACCAGCGGTCGCCCTCCTCCTCGGACTGGGCGTACTTCTCCTTGAACACGTCCGGGACGTACTCGAACATGAACCGCTTGCCCTCGCTGTTGCGCAGGACACCGCCGTCGCCGCGGACCGACTCGGTGACGAGGATCCCCTTCACCGACGGCGGCCAGACCATCCCCGTGGGGTGGAACTGGACGAACTCCATGTTGATCAGCGAACCGCCCGCGAGCAGCGCCAGCGCGTGCCCGTCCCCGGTGTACTCCCAGGAGTTGGACGTCACCTTGAAGGACTTGCCGATACCGCCGGTCGCCAGCACCACGGCCGGCGACTCGATGACGAAGAACCGGCCCGACTCCCGCTCGTAGCAGAAGGCCCCGGACACCCGGTCGCCGTCCTTGAGGATCCGGGTGACCGTGCACTCCTGGAAGACCTTGATCCGCGATTCGTAGTCGCCGGACTCCTTGAAGTCCTCCTGCTGGAGCTGGACGACCTTCTGCTGGAGCGTACGGATCAGCTCCAGGCCCGTGCGGTCGCCGACGTGCGCCAGGCGCGGGTACTCGTGCCCGCCGAAGTTGCGCTGGGAGATCCGGCCGTCCTTCGTACGGTCGAAGAGCGCGCCCCACGTCTCCAGCTCCCAGACCCGGTCCGGGGCCTCCTTGGCGTGCAGCTCCGCCATCCGCCAGTGGTTCAGGAACTTGCCGCCGCGCATCGTGTCGCGGAAGTGGACCTGCCAGTTGTCGCCCTCGTTGACATTGCCCATGGAGGCGGCGATGCCGCCCTCGGCCATCACCGTATGGGCCTTGCCGAAGAGGGACTTGCAGATGATCGCGGTGCGCAGCCCCTGCTCGCGGGCCTCGATGGCCGCCCGCAGACCGGCGCCGCCGGCCCCGACGACCACGACGTCCCACTGCTGCCGTTCGACTTGCGTCATGGTGTTTCGCTTCCCTCTCAGAACAGCGACGGGTCGTCGAAGGCGCCCGTGGCCAGCAGATACACATAGAAGTCGGCGAACGCCACGCTGATCAGCGAGGCCCAGGCGAGGAACATGTGCCGCTCGTTGAGCTTCCCCACCCACACCCACATGCGGTACCGCACCGGATGCTTGGAGAAGTGCCGCAGCCTGCCGCCGATCAGATGCCGGCAGGAGTGGCAGGAGAGGGTGTACGCCCAGATCAGCGCGATGTTGACCAGGAAGACGAGCGTGCCGAGGCCCATATGGCCCCACGCGTAGTTCTCGTCGCGGAAGGCCAGCACCGTGTCGTACGTGAGGATCCCCGCGACGGGCAGCGCCGCGTAGAAGAAGTAGCGGTGCATGTTCTGCAGGATCAGCGGGAATCGCGTCTCGCCGCTGTACTTCTGGTGCGGCTCGCTCACCGCGCAGGCGGGCGGCGACGCCCAGAACGCGCGGTAGTAGGCCTTGCGGTAGTAGTAGCAGGTGAGCCGGAAGCCCAGCGGGAAGATCAGGATCAGCAGCGCCGGGGACAGCCCCCACCAGCTGCCGAGCAGATCGAAGTTCGGGCCGCTCCGCATGTCCCGGCAGTTCTCCGCCAGACAGGGCGAGTAGAACGGCGAGACGTACGGGGCCGCGTAGTAGTCCGTGTCCGCGAAGGCCCGCCAGGTCGAGTAGACGACGAAGAGGAACAGACCGGTGAAGGTGGCCGCGGGCTGCAGCCACCACCGGTCCGTACGCAGATGTCTCGCGGAGATCGACGCGCGTCCGGCGGATGTGACACCGCCCGAGGGCGGGGGAGGGGGCGGGGTGTCCGGTGTTTCGGTGGCTGACGTTGCCAAGGTGGTCTCCGACAGGGGGATGGCTGGGGGTGGCGCGGCTCTTCGGGACGGGCTCTCCGGGCGAGGCCCTTCGGGACGGGCTCTCGGGACGGGACGGGCTCCAGGGACGCGGCGGGACGCCCGGCGGGCTGCCGGGCCCGCCGTCAGGGCGCGTGGCGGTCGCGGGCGCCCAGGCCCTCGTCGTCGGCGTCGGTCCACAGGGAGCGGTCGTACGGCTGGTCCGGGATCCGGATCCAGTCCTGCTGGGCGTGCGGCTTCGCGGGTGTGCAGTCCCGGAGCAGGGCGAGGCTCTCGCGCAGATGCTCCGAGTCGGTACGGACGCGACGGATCTCGAGCGTCCCGCTGCCCATGGCCTCTTCCAGCCGGCTGAGGGTGCGTGCGAGATCGTCCAGGCAGCGCTGGGCTGCCGTCAGTTCTTCGTGCAGGGACATGTGGTGCCCTCACCTCTCCGCAACGGTGCGGCGCGCTGACCTTCGAGAGTGTTGCGCGTCACAGTCGCGCTTGGGAAGGGATCTGCGTTATTCCGCTCTGGCGGGTGAGGGGTTTGCCGGGGGTGACAGCTGTGGTCGCCGTGTGCGGTCTTCCCGTACGTAAACCGCACCGCCCTATACGTAAACCGCACCGCCCTATAGGCCGACGACTGGGCCGGACGGGTTGAATCGCGCGCCGCGCCCGCCGTGTCGCGGGGGGCCGGGGGGCCCGCTCACTTTCAGTGGTTTGACGCAGACCGATGTGATGAGCAGCCAAAGAGCCCAAAAGTGAGCATCTCGGAGGTTCTGCGGTTTTCGGGGACAAACCCCGGACTCCCAGCCGGACAAGCAGGCCGGTGACTCCGACGCCTGCGACACCGCGAGGTGATTCTCAGCAATGGTCATGTCCCGTCCCTACCGGCTCCCGGCCGCCGTGCTCGCCGCGGGGCTGCTGCTCCCGCTGGCGGGCTGCAGCGCCGACGACGCCTCCTCGACCCGCGCCGCGCAGGACGTGGCCGTCGCGAGCCGCCAGGAGCTGCGCTCCGGCGGGACCGTGCGCTGGGCCGTGGACAGCGCTCCGCAGACCTTCAACGTCTTCCAGGCCGACGCCTCGGAGGCGACCGAGCGGGTCGCCGGCGCCGTACTGCCCTCCCTCTTCACCCTCGACCGGCGCGGCCGCCCCCAGGTCAACACCGACTACCTCCTCTCCGCGAAGGTCGTCGACGAGGCGCCGCGCCAGGTCGTGGTCTACACCCTCAACCCCAAGGCCAAGTGGAGCGACGGACAGCCGCTGTCCGTGGAGGACTTCCAGGCCCAGTGGCAGGCGCTGAACGGCAAGGACGGCGCGTTCTGGACGGCCCGCAACGCCGGGTACGACCGGATCCGCTCCGTCTCCCCGGGCAAGAAGCCGGGCGAGGTCCGGGTCGTGTTCGCCGACCGGTACGCCGACTGGGAGGCGCTCTTCACGCCGCTGTACCCGCAGAGCGTGATGAGCAGCCCCGAGGAGTTCAACACCACCTCGCGCACGCGGCTCGACGTGACCGCGGGCCCGTTCGCGGTGCAGGGCGCGCAGGACGGCAAGGGAGCCAAGGCCGCCGCGAAGCCCAAGGTGGGCGGCCCGGTGACGCTGGTGCGCAACACCGCGTGGTGGGGGCGGACGGCGCTGCTGGACAGCATCGTCTTCACGGAGGTCGCGCGCGACAAGCGCCAGGCCGCGATGCGGGCGGGCACGGTCGACATCGCCGAGGTGGACCGCGAACTCGCCCTGGACCTCGCGCAGCGGCGCGCGGCGGCCGACGCGGCGAAGGGCGCGGGCGGCGCCGGAGGCGCAGACGGCAAGAACACCGACGACAAGCCCCCGGCCGGTCAGGCCGAGCCGGGCAAGGCGGGTTACGGACAGGGGCGGGCCGGCGCGCCGAACCAGCACGTCGACGAGGTCCAGGTCAGCGTCGACCAGATGAGGCGGGCGGACGAGGAGGCGGCCGCCGAGGAGGACGCGGCCTCCGGCGACGACGCGAAGCCCGGCGCCGCCGCGCCCGCGGGCCGGACGCCCGCGGAGCTCGACCCCGCGCGCGCCTACACGCTGCACCGCGCTCTGGAGCCCGCGTACACCCAGCTCGCCCTGAACGGCAGCGACGGCCCGCTGGCCGACGAGCAGGTCCGCCGCGCCGTGGCCCGCGCCATCGACCGCAGGGTCATCGCCCGCAGTGTGCTCGCGCCGCTCGGGCTGCCCGCGGCGCCGCTCGGCAGCCATCTGCTGATGGAGGCGCAGGAGGGTTACGCCGACCAGAGCCCGGCCCTCGGACGGCAGGACATCCAGGCAGCGCAGGCCCTGATCGCCGAGGCGGGCTGGAAGGGCGGTCCCGTGGGACGGCCCGGCGGCACGGAGGCCAAGGGCGACGACTCGAAGGCGCTCTTCGTGCGGACGTCGCTGTTCACCGGGGTGCCCATGTCCGTACGCCCGGTGATCGGGGTGCAGTACGGGACGCTGGTCGTGCAGGCGAAGCTGGCCAGGGTCGCGGAGGAGTCCGGCAAGGACAGCGAGGAGTACGCGAAGGCCCGCAAGCAGGCCAGGGCGCAGATCGCGAAGCTGGTGCACGCGAGCACCCCGCTCGCCGAGGCGGTGGCGAACCCGGTGCAGCGGCCGTTCGTCAAGGACGGCAAGCCGCTGACGCTGCGGTTCGTGGTCCCCAGCGACCCGGGCTCCGGGCAGCTGCGGCAGGTCGCCGCGCGGATCGTGCGGATGCTGGACTCGATCGGGGTGCGGACGCAGGTCGTCGAGACGGAGGGCGAGAGCTACTTCCGTGACTACATCGCCTCCGGCGACTACGACCTCGCCCTGTACTCCTGGCCCGGCACGGCCTACCCGGCGACGGACGCCCGGCCCATCTACGCCAAGCCCGTGCCGGCGGCGGACGGGTCGCTGATGGTCGAGCAGAACTACACCCGGGTCGGCACGGACGAGATCGACCGGCTCTTCGACAAGGCGGCGTCCGAGCTGAACGGCCGGATGGCACGCGAGCTGCTGGCGCGCGCGGACGCGCGCATCTGGGCGTCGGCGGGATCCGTCCCGCTGTACCAGCGCCCGGAGCTGGTGGCCGTACGAAACGGCCTCGCGAACGCGGGAGCGTTCGGCTTCGCCACGCCGCACTACGAGGACATGGGCTACCGCCGGTAGGCGGTGCGCTCGCCACGGCGCCGGTCCGCACGTCGCGGCCGGCGCCGGAGGACCACACGGTTGCTGTCCGTGATGAAAGTCACGGTCGCCGTCTCGGCACCGGGTTTCCCGATGCCGAGATCCGGCGTTCGAGGACGTCGGCCGAAGGCCGGACGCGCGTCAGCCGGCGCGAACCGGACCGCTCGGTGAGGGCCCGTACCCGGGGGCCCGGAAGGCTGTGGGAAGCGGAATCGCGAAGGGCCCGTAAAATGGGACCGAGGCCGTGGCTTGTCCTGCCCGGCACGGGGGACGCGCCCCGCAGTCCCCGCAGGCGCGCCCGCTACTAACGATCCCGGGAGAAGCGCCGCACGCATGGCTGTCACTCAGCGCCACGATATCCGCAACGTCGCCATCGTCGCCCACGTCGACCACGGCAAGACCACCCTGGTCGACGCGATGCTCAAGCAGGCGGGCGCCTTCGCCGCCCACCAGCTGGAGTCCGTCGACGACCGGGTGATGGACTCGAACGACCTCGAGCGCGAGAAGGGCATCACCATTCTCGCCAAGAACACCGCGGTCAAGTACCACCCCAAGGACGGTGGCGACCCGATCACGATCAACATCATCGACACCCCCGGCCACGCCGACTTCGGCGGTGAGGTCGAGCGCGGACTGTCGATGGTCGACGCCGTCGTGCTGCTGGTGGACGCGTCCGAGGGGCCGCTGCCGCAGACCCGCTTCGTGCTGCGCAAGGCGCTGCAGGCGCGGATGCCCGTGATCCTGTGCATCAACAAGACCGACCGCCCGGACTCGCGGATCGACGAGGTCGTCAACGAGACCTACGACCTGTTCCTCGACCTGGACGCGGACGAGGAGCAGATCGAGTTCCCGATCGTCTACGCCTGCGCCCGTGACGGCATCGCCTCCCTCACCAAGCCCGAGGACGGCAGCGTCCCGCAGGACTCCGACAGCCTGGAGCCCTTCTTCTCCACCCTGCTCGCGCACGTCCCCGCCCCGTCGTACGACGAGGACGCCCCGCTGCAGGCGCACGTCACCAATCTGGACGCCGACAACTTCCTCGGCCGTATCGCGCTGCTCCGCGTCGAGCAGGGCGAGCTGCGCAAGGGCCAGACCGTGGCGTGGATCAAGCGCGACGGCTCCGTGGCGAACGTGCGCATCAGCGAGCTGATGATGACCGAGGCGCTGACGCGCAAGCCCGCCGAGAAGGCCGGGCCGGGCGACATCTGCGCCGTCGCCGGTATCCCGGACATCATGATCGGCGAGACGCTCGCGGACACCGAGAACCCGGTCGCGCTGCCGCTGATCACGGTCGACGAGCCGGCGATCTCCATGACCATCGGCACGAACACCTCGCCGCTGGTCGGCCGCGGCGGCACCGGCAAGGGCGCGGGTGCGAAGTCGGCCGTGAAGGACCGCAAGGTCACCGCCCGCCAGGTCAAGGACCGCCTCGACCGCGAGCTGATCGGCAACGTCTCGCTGCGGGTGCTGGACACCGAGCGCCCGGACGCCTGGGAGGTTCAGGGCCGCGGTGAGCTGGCGCTGGCCATCCTGGTGGAGACCATGCGCCGGGAGGGCTACGAGCTCACCGTCGGCAAGCCCCAGGTGGTCACCAAGGAGGTCGACGGCAAGGTCTACGAGCCCGTCGAGCGGATGACCATCGACGTCCCCGAGGAGCACATGGGCGCGGTCACGCAGCTCATGGGCACCCGCAAGGGCCGGATGGACAACATGTCCAACCACGGCTCCGGCTGGGTCCGGATGGAGTTCGTCGTCCCCTCGCGCGGTCTGATCGGCTTCCGTACGGAGTTCCTGACCAACACCCGCGGCACGGGTATCGGGCACTCGATCCACGAGGGCCACGAGCCGTGGTTCGGCACCCTGCAGACCCGTAACAACGGCTCGCTGGTGGCGGACCGCGCCGGTGCGGTCACGGCCTTCGCCATGACGAACCTGCAGGAGCGCGGCGTGCTGTTCACCGAGCCGGGCACCGAGGTGTACGAGGGCATGATCGTCGGTGAGAACTCGCGGTCCGACGACATGGACGTGAACATCACCAAGGAGAAGAAGCTCACGAACATGCGCTCCTCCACGGCCGACGTCACCGAGTCGATCGTGCCGCCGCGCAAGCTCTCCCTGGAGCAGTCCCTGGAGTTCTGCCGCGACGACGAGTGCGTCGAGGTCACGCCGGAGGCGGTGCGCATCCGCAAGGTCGCCCTCGACCAGCGTGACCGCGCGCGGGCGGCCTCGCGGGCCAAGCACGGCTGAGCCGTCCCGAGCTCCCGAAGGGGCCGGTCCCGGGTTTCCGGGGCCGGCCCCTTCGGCGTGTCGCCGTATCAGATCCGGGTGAAGGGTGGATGATCCCGATTTGACAGCCGTCGAACGAACCGGTGAAAAAGCCGCATACACGGCGCCTGGATCACGCTGTGTTCGGATATCGGACGTGATCTACGCCTCAACGGACGGCAGTTTGTCATGGTTAGGGGTGATTTCCCTAGGCGATTTGGGGCAATGTGACGTGCGCTTCAGGGATTCACCCGTGACTTATGGGACGCCTGTGGACCAGGATGTAGCCACTTCAGCTCGGGTCAACGGGTGCGATGTGCCCGCGAGCTCAGGGGTCCTAGCCGGGCGGCTGCTGTCAGGGGTGTCAGCGCTGATCGGACACCCCGCTCTCGTAGAAACAGTGGCTTCCTGAGGAGGAACCCTCATGCGTGGTGCCAAGAGCGCCAAGTGGGTCGGTGCTGCCGTCGTCGTGGCGATGGCCGCGACCGCCTGCAGCAGCGGCGACGATTCCAGCAGCTCCGGTGACGGTGGCAGCAAGGTCATCCGGGCTTCCTGGGGTGACCCGCAGAACCCGCTCGAGCCCGCCAACACCAACGAGGTGCAGGGCGGCAAGGTCCTCGACATGATCTTCGAGGGTCTGAAGTACTACGACCCGAAGACGGGCGAGGCCCAGGACGCGGTGGCGCAGTCCATCGACTCCTCGGACCAGCAGAGCTTCACCATCAAGATCAAGGACAACTACAAGTTCTCCGACGGCACCGCGGTCACCGCCAAGTCCTTCGTGGACGCGTGGAACTACGGCGCCCTGCTGGACAACGCCCAGAACAACGCGTACTTCTTCTCGGACATCGAGGGTTACGACGCCGTCCACCCGGCGGACGAGAAGTCCAAGCCGACCGCGAAGACCATGTCCGGCCTCAAGGTCGTCGACGACACCACCTTCACGGTCAAGCTGACCTCGAAGAACTCGATCTGGCCCGAGCGCCTGGGCTACAAGGCCTACGCGCCGCTGCCCGAGGTCTTCTTCTCCGACCACGACGCCTACCTGAACAAGCCGGTCGGCAACGGTCCGTACAAGATCGACTCGTACGCCAAGGGCTCCGAGATGAAGCTCTCGGTGAACGAGAACTACGGCGGCACGCACAAGGCGAAGAACGACGGCGTGGACCTGAAGGTCTACACCGACAACAACACCGCCTACAACGACCTGCAGGCCGGCAACCTCGACCTGATCGACGACGTGCCCGCCGCGCAGCTGGCGAACGCCGAGTCGGACCTGTCGGGCCGCTTCATCAACCAGCCCGCCGGCATCATCCAGACCGTGTCCTTCCCGCTGTACGACGAGGCGTGGAACAAGCCGGGCATGGAGAAGGTCCGCAAGGGCCTGTCGATGGCCGTCGACCGCGACGCCATCACCAAGCAGATCTTCCAGGGCTCCCGCACCCCGGCCACCGACCTCACCTCCCCGGTGCTGGGCGAGGCCGGCGGCTTCAAGGAGGGCCTGTGCGGTGACGCCTGCACGTACAACCCGACCGAGGCCAAGAAGCTGATCGAGGAGGGTGGCGGCATCCCCGGCGGCAAGCTGACCATCTCCTCGAACGCCGACACCGGTTCGCACAAGGACTGGATCGACGCGGTCTGCAACTCCATCAACAAGGCGATGGGCGACAACGTCTGCACCGCGAACATGATCGGCACCTTCGGTGACTTCCGTAACCAGGTGACCAGCGAGAAGCTGGACGGCCCGTTCCGTACCGGCTGGCAGATGGACTACCCGAACATCGAGAACTTCATCGCCCCGCTGTACACCACCAACGGTTCCAGCAACGACTCGAAGTACTCGAACGAGAAGGTCGACGCGGACGTCAAGAAGGCCTACACCCAGGCCGACACCGCCGCCGCGGTCAGCCTCTTCCAGGACGCCGAGAAGCAGGTCATCGCGGACATGCCGGTGATCCCGCTGTGGTACCAGAACGGCACCGCCGGCTACTCGGACCGCGTGGACAACGTCGCGCTGAACTCCTTCAGCGAGCCGGTCTTCACGGACATCACCGTCAAGTAAGCCCCGACCGCCACGTGCGGTGACAGCCGGAGCCGGGGGATGGTTCCCCCGGCTCCGGCCCACCCGCATGTGCGGACATCTCCCTTGGAGGTCCCATGGGGCGCTACGTCATACGACGCCTGCTCCAGATGGTGCCCGTGTTCATCGGCACCACCTTCCTGATATTCGTCATGGTGCATGTGCTCGGCGACCCCGTCGCCGCCATGTTCGGCGACCGCAAGCCCGACCCGGCCACCGCCGCGGCGATACGCCACGAGCTGGGTCTCGACAAGAACGTCTTCCTGCAGTACTGGGACTACATCACTGACATCTTCCGCGGCGACTTCGGCACGGCCTTCAACGGCCAGCCCGTCACCGAGCTGATGTCGACCGCCTTCCCGGTGACCCTCAAGCTCACCGCGGTCGCGATCACCGTCGAGGCGGTCATCGGCATCACGCTCGGCATGCTGAGCGGTCTGCGCCCGGGCCGGTTCACCGACAACGGCTCGCTCGCCTTCACCATGCTGATCATCTCGGTGCCCACCTTCGTCATGGGTTATCTGCTGCAGTACCTGCTCGGCGTGAAGTGGGGCGTGCCCGGCACCATCTCCGTCGACCCCGACGCCCCGATCAGCCAGCTGCTGATACCGGGCCTGGTGGTGGCCGGTGTCTCCCTCGCGTACGTCACCCGCCTCACCCGCACCTCGGTCGCCGAGAACATGCGCAGCGACTACCTGCGCACCGCCGTCGCCAAGGGCCTCCCCCGCCGCCGCGTGGTGGGCGTGCACCTGATGCGCAACTCGCTGATCCCCGTCGTCACCTTCATCGGCGCCGACGTCGGCGGTCTGATGGCGGGCGCGATCATCACCGAGAAGATCTTCAACATCCACGGCGTGGGCTTCCAGCTCTACAACGGCATCCTGCGCCAGAACGTCCAGACCGTCGTCGGGTTCGTCACCGTACTGGTGATCGTCTTCCTGCTGGTCAACCTGCTGGTGGACCTTCTCTACGCCGTGCTCGACCCGAGGATCCGCTATGCCTGACCTGCTTGAGAAGAACGCGCCCGGGCAGACCGGTGCCCCGCAGGCGGACAAGCCGGAGAAGGCGCGCAGCCTGTGGGGCGACGCCCGCTCCACCCTGCTGCGCAGCCCCGTCTTCCTGATATCCAGCGCCCTGATCCTGCTGCTGCTCGTCGTCGCGTTCTGGCCGGGGCTGTTCACCTCGACCAGCCCGTACGACTGCGACCTCGCGAACTCCCGCGGCGGCTCGGCGAGCGGCCACCCCTTCGGCTTCGACACCCAGGGCTGCGACGTCTACGCGCGCACCCTCTACGGCACCAAGGCCTCGATCATGGTGGGCCTGTTCACCACGGTCGGCGTCTTCCTGCTCGGCGGTCTGCTGGGCATGCTGGCCGGGTACTTCGGCGGCTGGTGGGACGCCATCCTGTCGCGGATCACCGACATCTTCTTCGGTATCCCGATCGTGCTCGGCGGCCTGGTGATCCTCTCGGTCGTCCGCGCGGACACCGTCTGGCCGGTGATCGGCTTCATGGTCGCCTTCGGCTGGCCGCCGATCGCCCGCGTCGCCCGCGGCTCGGTGATCACCGCCATGGGTCAGGACTACGTCCAGGCCGCCAAGGCGCTCGGCGCCGACAACCGGCGGATCATGATGCGGCACGTGCTGCCCAACGCCGTCGCGCCGGTGATCGTCGTCTCGACCATCGCGCTGGGCACGTTCATCTCGATGGAGGCGACGCTGTCCGTCCTGGGCGTGGGCCTGCAGCCGCCCACGGTCTCCTGGGGCCAGGACATCTCCAACGCCGCCCTGCAGTACCGCAACGCCCCGCACATGCTGATGTGGCCGGCGGCCGCCCTGAGCCTGACCGTGCTGTCGTTCATCATGCTCGGCGAAGCGGTCCGCAACGCCCTCGATCCCAAGCAGCGGTGAGGGAGGACCTGACATGACTGAGAACCTTTCGAAGGACGCGAGCACCCCGCTGCTCGAGGTGCGCGACCTGCACGTGGAGTTCCACACCCGGGACGGCGTGGTCAAGGCCGTCAACGGCGTGAACTACTCCGTGAACGCGGGCGAGACGCTGGCCGTCCTGGGCGAGTCCGGCTCGGGCAAGTCCGTGACGGCGCAGGCCGTCATGGGCATCCTGGACATGCCGCCCGGGAAGATCCCGCAGGGCGAGATCCTCTACCGCGGCAAGGACATGCTCGCCATGCCCGCCGAGGAGCGGCGCAAGCTGCGCGGCGCGAAGATGGCGATGATCTTCCAGGACGCGCTGTCGTCGCTGAACCCGGTGCTCAGCGTCGGCTACCAGCTCGGCGAGATGTTCCGGGTGCACCGGGGCATGTCCAAGAAGGACGCCAAGGCCAAGTCGATCGAGCTGATGGACCGCGTGCGCATCCCGGCGGCGAAGGAGCGGGTGAACGACTACCCGCACCAGTTCTCCGGCGGTATGCGCCAGCGCATCATGATCGCGATGGCGCTGGCCCTGGAGCCGGACCTGATCATCGCGGACGAGCCCACCACGGCCCTGGACGTCACCGTCCAGGCCCAGGTGATGGACCTCCTCGCGGAGCTCCAGCGCGAGTCCAACATGGGCCTGATCCTGATCACCCACGACCTCGGCGTCGTCGCCGACGTCGCGGACAAGATCGCGGTGATGTACGCGGGCCGGATCGTCGAGCAGGCGCCGGTCCACGAGATCTACAAGGCGCCCGCCCATCCGTACACCCGGGGTCTGCTCGACTCGATCCCGCGCCTGGACCAGAAGGGCCAGGAGCTGTACGCGATCAAGGGCCTGCCGCCCAACCTGCTCCGCGTGCCGAGCGGCTGCGCCTTCAACCCGCGCTGCCCGATGGCCACGGAGGCGTGCCACACCGACGTGCCTCAGCTCGAGGTCGTCGGGGCGGGGCGGAAGAGCGCCTGCCACCACTGGAAGGAGCAGCTCCATGGCTGAGCCGATTCTCCAGGTCCGCGACCTGGTGAAGCACTTCCCCATCACCCAGGGGATCCTCTTCAAGCGGCAGATCGGCGCGGTCCGCGCCGTGGACGGGGTCTCCTTCGACCTGCAGCAGGGCGAGACGCTCGGCATCGTCGGCGAGTCCGGCTGCGGCAAGTCGACCGTCGCCAAGCTGCTCATGCGGCTGGAGACGCCGACGTCGGGCCAGATCCTGTACAAGGGCGAGGACATCGCGAAGCTGTCCGGCCGGGCGCTCAAGGCGGTCCGCCGGAACATCCAGATGGTGTTCCAGGACCCGTACACGTCCCTGAACCCGCGGATGACGGTCGGCGACATCATCGGCGAGCCCTTCGACATCCACCCCGAGGTGGCGCCGAAGGGCTCCCGCCGGGCGAAGGTCCAGGAGCTGCTGGACGTCGTCGGCCTGAACCCGGAGTACATCAACCGGTACCCGCACCAGTTCTCCGGCGGCCAGCGCCAGCGCATCGGCATCGCGCGGGGGCTGGCGCTGCGGCCCGAGATCATCATCTGCGACGAGCCCGTCTCGGCCCTGGACGTCTCCGTCCAGGCGCAGGTCGTGAACCTCATGGAGCAGCTGCAGGGCGAGTTCGGCCTGTCGTACGTCTTCATCGCGCACGACCTGTCCGTGGTCCGGCACATCTCCGACCGGGTCGGTGTGATGTACCTCGGCCGGATGGCGGAGATCGGCACGGACGTGGAGATCTACGACCACCCGACGCACCCCTACACCCAGGCGCTGCTGTCGGCCGTGCCCGTCCCGGACCCCTCGACGCGGGGTCAGCGCGAGCGGATCATCCTCTCCGGCGACGTGCCGTCGCCGGCGAACCCGCCGTCGGGCTGCCGGTTCCGTACGCGGTGCTGGAAGGCGGTCGACCGCTGCGCGACGGAGACGCCGGTCCTGGCGATCCCGACCCGCTTCGCGGGCTCGGGCGCGGGTGCGGACCACGCGTCCGCGTGCCACTTCGCGGACGAGAAGGACGTCGTCCACGCGGTGGCGTAGGGCGTCTCGTCGGCATGACGCCGCGGGCCCCGGTCTTCCCTGGTGGGAGGCCGGGGCCCGGTGCGTTCAGCCGATGTGGCTGAACTGCAGGACGCGCAGGCCGTGAGTGGCATGGCTGACGAGAAGTACGGCGATGACGTTGTCCACGGTCAGGCAGCGCACGGTGCCGTCGTCGTGCCCATAGGCCTCGGTACGGCCGATCGGATCAGCCCGGGCCTCGATGAGGGCCGCCCCGAACGCCCGGCGGACCGGCTGCCGCCTCGCGGGCCTTGAGTTCTTCGGCCCGCTCGAGGGCGGCCGTCAGGTCCTCGGCGATGCGCTGCCACTTCTTCAGCACCGGCAGTATTCCGTCGACCGGGACCTGGTTGACCTCCGCGAAGAACTGCATGCGCACGGATGCCGGAATGGCCTCCGAGATGCGGGCGATGGTCCAGGTCTCGGTCGCGTTCACCGGGCAGGCTCCTCTCGCCGCTCTCAACGTATCGCGCGCCGATCGCGCATCCGGGCGGTTCCGTGCCACGAGTGGCCGCACGGCGGGGGGCGTGCGGATGCGCACCGATCGCGTATCGGGTCATATGGGGCTCTGAGTATGACCTCGGACCCTATGGAGGACCTCGATGCGGGGTGGAACGCGCGGTGTCTGGGCCATCGCCGCGACGGCCGTCGCGGCGGCGGCGGTGAGCGGATGCGCGGGCGGCGGTGGCGGAGGGGAGCCGGACCCCGACGGGATCGTGCGGGCGTCGTGGAGCGACCCGCAGCGCCCCATCGAGCCGGGGAACACCAACGAGGTCCAGGGCGGCAAGGTCCTCAGCCTGATCACGCGCGGGCTCACGCGCTACGACCCGCGCACCGCCGAGTCCGTGAACGCGCTCGCGGAGTCCATCGAGACCCACGACAGCCGGACCTGGCGCATCACGGTCCGGAAGGGGCAGCGCTTCAGCGACGGGACCCCCGTGACCGCGAGGTCCTTCACCGACGCCTGGAACTACGCCGCCCACCTGAAGAACCACCAGGTCAACGCCCCCTTCTTCCAGTACGTCGAGGGCTACGACGACGTCCACCCCGCGGATGAGAAGTCCGCGCCCAAGGCCACCGCCATGTCCGGCCTCAAGGTCACCGGCCCCCTCACCTTTGAGGTCCGGCTCAGGCAGCGCTACGCCACCTGGGCCGAGACCCTCGGCTACGCCGCGTTCGCCCCGCTGCCCCGCTCCTTCTTCACCGACCACGAGGGCTGGATGAAGCGGCCGGTCGGCAACGGCCCGTACAAGGTCCAGGAGTACCGGCGCGGCAAGGCGATGAAACTCGTCGCCGACCCCGCGTACCGGGGACCGGACAAGCCGAGGAACGGCGGCATCGAGCTGCGCGTCTACACCGACCCCGGCACGGCGTACGCGGATCTGCAGTCCGGCAGCCTCGACGTCGTCGACGACATCCCCGCGGCCCAGCTCGCGCACGCCGCGGACGATCTGGGCGGCCGGCTGGTCAGCCGGCCCGCCGGGATCATCCAGACCGTCAGCTTCCCCTTCTACGACAAGGCCTGGCGGGGCAGGGACGCCGCGAAGGTGCGCCGGGGGATCTCGATGGCCATCGACCGCGACACGATCACCGAGGAGATCTTCCACGGCACACGCGTCCCCGCCCGCGACTGGACCTCGCCCGTGCTCGGCCGCAAGGGCGGGTTCGACGAGAGCGTGTGCGGCGAGGTCTGCAGCTACGACCCGGAGAAGGCCCGGCGGCTGATCGAGGAGGGCGGCGGCATCCCCGGCGGGAAGCTCGTGCTCACCTCGAACGTCGACACCGGATCGCACCGCGACTGGATGGAGGCCGTCTGCCACAGCCTCGACAAGGCCCTGGGGAAGAGCAACAGCTGCGTGGTCAACCCCGTCGGCACCTTCGCCGACTACCGGACCCAGGTCACCGACCGGAAGATGAGCGGGCCGTTCCGGGCCGGCTGGCAGATGGACTACCCGAACATCGAGAACTTCCTGTCGAAGCTCTACTACACCGACGCCTCCTCCAACGACGGCGGCCACAGCAACGCGGAGTTCGACCGGCTGGTCGACCAGGCGAACGCGGCCACCAGCGCCGAGGAGGCGGTGCGCACGTTCAAGGCCGCGGAGAAGGTCCTCGCCCGCGAGGTCCCGGCGATCCCGCTGTGGTACCAGAACGGCTCCGCCGGCTTCTCCGAACGGGCGCACGACGTCGCCCTCGATCCGTTCAGCGTCCCCGTCTACCAGGACATCACCGTCACCCGGTAGACCCACCGCCGCGGGGCGCGAGCCCCCGAGCCCGTACGAGGAGGGCGCCGATGGGGCGCTACGTCATCAGACGGCTGATCCAGATGATCCCCGTGTTCATCGGGACCACGCTGCTGATCTTCATCATGGTCTACGCCCTGGGCGACCCGGTCGCCGCGTTCTTCGGGGACCGCAAGCCCGACCCCGCGACGGCCGCCGCGATCCGGGAGAAGTACAACCTCGACAAGCCCCTGTGGCAGCAATACCTGCTCTACATGGGCAACATCTTCACCGGCGACTTCGGTACGGCCTTCAACGGCCAGCCGGTGACGGAGCTGATGGCCGAGGCCTGGCCCATCACCATCCGGCTGGCGATCCTGGCGATCATCTTCCAGTCCGTCGTCGGCATCACGCTCGGCGTGCTCTCCGGTCTGAAGCGGGGCGGGGTGCTGGACACCTCGACGCTGCTGGCCACCCTGGTGGTCATCTCGATCCCCACCTTCGTCATGGGCTATGTGCTGCAGTACCTGTTCGGCGTGAAATGGCAGATCTTCCCCGTCTCCGTCTCCCCGGAGGCGCCGTGGAACGAGCTGATCCTGCCGGCCATCGTGCTGGCGCTGGTGTCCCTCGCCTATACGACGAGACTCACCCGCACCTCCGTCGGCGAGAACGCCCGCGCCGACTACATCCGCACCGCCGTCGCCAAGGGCCTGCCGAGGCGCCGGATCACCGTGCGCCATCTGCTGCGCAACAGCCTTATCCCGGTGGTCACCTTCCTGGGCATCGACATCGGCAACCTGATGGGCGGCGCCATCGTCACGGAGCGCATCTTCAACGTCCACGGCGTCGGATACCAGCTCTACCAGGGCATCCTGCGCCAGAACGCGCCGACGGTGGTCGGCTTCGTCACCGTCCTCGTGATCATCTTCCTGCTGGCCAACCTGCTCGTCGACCTGCTCTACGCGGTCCTGGACCCGAGGATCCGCCTTGCGTGACCCCCATTCCGAACGGCCGGACGACGTAGATCCGCTGGCCAACGCCGGTACGGGCAGCGCCGAGCTGCCGAGCTCCACCGAGATCGGGTCGATGGACCTGGCAACGGAGGAGGCGGAGTCGCTGGAGAACGCCGACTACACCCACCCCGGGCCGCCCGGCACGGCCACCTCGGAGACCGAGGCCCGCAGCCTGTGGGGCCATGCCTGGGCCGATCTGCGGAAGAACCCGATCTTCATCATCTCGGCGCTGCTCATCGTGTTCCTGATCTTCATCTCGATCTGGCCCAGCCTGCTGGCCAACGGCAGCCCGTACGACTGCGATCTCTCCCACTCCCGCGAGGGGTCCTCGTCCGGCCATCCCTTCGGCTACGACAAACAGGGCTGCGACGTCTACAACCGCACGATCTACGGGGCCCGGGCCTCCGTCAGTGTCGGTATCCTCGCCACCGCCGGCGCCGCCCTGACCGGCACCCTGCTGGGCGCGCTGGCCGGCTTCTTCGGCGGCTGGTGGGACGGTGTGCTGTCGCGGATCACGGAGATCTTCTTCGGTATCCCGATCCTGCTCGGCGGCCTGGTCTTCCTCTCCGTGATCCCCAGCGGCTCGATCTGGCCGGTGATCGGCTTCATCATCCTGCTGGGCTGGCCGCAGATCGCGCGTATCGCCCGCGGTTCGGTGATCACGGCGAAGCAGAACGACTATGTGCAGGCGGCGCGTTCGCTGGGGGCGTCCAAGTCCCGGATCATGATGCGGCACGTGCTGCCCAACGCGGTGGCGCCGATCATCGTCGTCGCGACCATCGCCCTCGGTACGTACATCTCGCTGGAGGCGACGCTGTCGTTCCTGGGTGTGGGGCTCAAACCGCCGACCATCTCCTGGGGCCAGGACATCTCCGCCGCCTCCTCGGAGATCCGCAACGCCCCCCACATGCTGCTGTGGCCGGCCGCCTGGCTGAGCGTCACGGTGCTGGCCTTCATCATGCTCGGCGACGCGGTCCGCGACGCCCTCGACCCGAAGCTGCGGTGATGCCGACGTGAACGCCTTGCTTGAAGTACGCGATCTGCAGGTCGAGTTCCGTACCCGGGACGGGGTCGCGAAGGCCGTGAACGGCGTGACGTACAGCGTCGACGCCGGGGAGACGCTCGCCGTGCTCGGCGAGTCGGGCTCCGGCAAGTCCGTGACCGCGCAGGCGATCATGGGCATCCTCGACTCGCCGCCCGGGTTCATCACCGGCGGGGAGATCGTCTTCCAGGGCCAGGACCTGCTGAAGATGGGCAAGGAGGAGCGGCGCAGGACGCGCGGCGCGAAGATGGCGATGATCTTCCAGGACGCGCTGTCGTCGCTCAACCCGGTACTCAACGTGGGTTATCAGCTCGGCGAGATGTTCGTCGTACACCATGGGATGTCCCGCAAGGACGCCAAGGTCAAGGCGATCGAGCTGATGGAACGGGTGCGCATCCCGGCGGCGAGGGAGCGGGTGGGCGACTATCCGCACCAGTTCTCCGGCGGTATGCGCCAGCGCATCATGATCGCGATGGCGCTTGCCCTGGACCCGGAGCTGATCATCGCGGACGAGCCGACGACGGCCCTCGACGTGACGGTCCAGGCCCAGGTGATGGACCTGCTCGCGGAGTTGCAGCGCGAGTCGAACATGGGGCTCATCCTGATCACCCACGACCTGGGCGTCGTGGCGGACGTCGCGGACAAGATCGCGGTGATGTACGCGGGCCGGATCGTCGAGACGGCGTCCGTGCACGAGATCTACAAGGCGCCCGCCCATCCGTACACCCGGGGTCTGCTCGACTCGATCCCGCGGCTGGACCAGAAGGGCCAGGAGCTGTACGCGATCAAGGGCCTGCCGCCCAATCTGCTGGCCATCCCGCCCGGTTGCGCCTTCAACCCGCGCTGCCCCCTGGCGCGGAGCGTGTGCCTGACGGACCGGCCGCCGCTGTACGAGGTCACGGACGACGCGGGCCGGCCGATGGTGCCGCCGCGCGGGAGCGCGTGCCACTTCTGGAAGGAGCAGCTCGATGACGACGCCGCCCGCTCAGTCTGAGTCCATCCTGGAGGTGCGCGACCTCGTCAAGCACTATCCGCTGACGCAGGGCATCCTCATCAAGAAGCAGATCGGCGCCGTGCGCGCGGTGGACGGGGTGTCGTTCGGGCTGCGCCAGGGCGAGACGCTGGGCATCGTGGGCGAGTCCGGCTGCGGCAAGTCGACCGTGGCGAAGATGCTCGTCAGCCTCGAGAAGCCGACGGCCGGTCAGATCCTGTACAAGGGCGAGGACGTCACGAAGCTGTCGGACCGGGCGCTGAAGGCGGTGCGCCGGAACATCCAGATGGTGTTCCAGGACCCGTACACGTCCCTGAATCCCCGGATGACGGTCGGCGACATCATCGGCGAGCCGTACGACATCCATCCCGAGGTGGCGCCGAAGGGGTCGCGGCGGGCGCGGGTGCAGGAGCTGCTGGACGTCGTCGGTCTCAACCCGGAGTACATCAACCGGTATCCGCACCAGTTCTCCGGCGGCCAGCGCCAGCGCATCGGCATCGCGCGGGGGCTGGCGCTGCGGCCCGAGATCATCGTCGCCGACGAGCCGGTGTCCGCGCTGGACGTGTCCGTCCAGGCGCAGGTCGTGAACCTGCTGGAGCGGCTGCAGGACGAGTTCGGGCTGTCGTACGCCTTCATCGCGCACGACCTGTCCGTGGTCCGGCACATCTCCGACCGGGTCGCGGTGATGTACCTCGGGCGGATCGTGGAGCTGGGCACCGACGTGCAGATCTACGACCATGCCACGCACCCCTACACCCAGGCGCTGCTCTCCGCGGTGCCCGTGCCCGACCCCGAGGCGCGGGAGGGGCGGGAGCGGATCCTGCTGGCCGGCGATGTGCCGTCGCCGGCGAATCCGCCGTCCGGGTGCCGGTTCCGTACACGCTGCTGGAAGGCGCAGGAGCGGTGTGCGCAGGAGGTGCCCCTGCTCGTGGTGCCGCCGCATCTGGAGGGGGTCGGCGGGCCGGCGGAGCATCCGTCGGCGTGCTTCTTCGCGGAGGACATGTCTGCGACCGAGGAGTAGGCGGGGCGCGGCGGTCGGCGGGTGGTAGCCCAGGCGAGCGAATAGTAGGTCGACCGCATTGTGTCTTATGTCTATTTAACGCTGTATGACTGATACCTGTTGACGCGCCATGGGAACCCATGGGCCCGTCCGTCCGTGCGCAGCTCGCGCGGCGAGTAGAGGGAAGTCAACAGCGAATGAAGCGCATCTCACGACGCCATGCCCGCACGGTCTGCGGGGCCCTGGCAGCGGCGGCGCTCAGCGCCACACCGCTGGCGGGCGGCATCGCGGCTGCCCAGTCGTTGGGCGCGGGCAGTCCTGCCCTCGCGTACGCCGGCCAGACCCGAGTGCAGCCCGGTCCGCCCGCGGCGGGTTCGGACGAGGGTGAGTCCGACGACGGCCCGGGCGCGGACGCGGGCCGCGGCCCCGGACTGGACGCCGAATCGGACGACGGCCCGGGGGCGCACGGGGGTGCGGCCCTGAGCGCGGAGTCGGACGACGGCCCCGGCGCGGACGCGGGCAGCGGGGTCGACTGCCCCGAGGGAACGGTGCCGGTGCGGCCCGCGGAGGGCGTCGGGACCGGTACGGCAGCGGACGGCACGCCGCTCTCCGTGGCCGAGGCGGACCCGCACGAGTCGGACGACGGCCCGGGAGCGGACGCGGGCACGGGCGGAGGCATGGACGCGGAGTCGGACGACGGCCCGGGAGCGGACGCGGGCACGGGCCCGGCAGGGCCCGTTGCGGCCCCGGAGGCCCCCACCACGCTGCCGGAACCGCAGGTCTGCGCCCCCGCACCGACGGCGGCGGAGCCTGCCGAGACGCCGACCACGGCGGTGGAGCCGGGTGGGGAGCCCGCGGGTGAGGCCGTGCCCGTGCCGGGTGGGGAGCCCGCGGCCGAGGTCGTGCCGGTGCCGGGTGGGGAGCCGCAGCCGGGTGTGCAGCCGGTGCCGGTGGTCGTGCCGGTGCCCGTGGTGGAGCCGGGTCCGGTGGCGGAGACGTGTCCGGTAGGGACGATGCCGTTGCCGAGCACGCTGCCGGGTGCGGGGGCGGGTGACGTGATGTGTGTGGAGGCGTCGGCTGCGGGTGAGCCGGGTGCGGTGGAGGTCTGCCCAGAGGGTGCGGTGTCGATGCCCAGCACCCTGCCGGGCGCGGAGGCTGGGGATGTGATGTGTGCGGTGCCGTCCGCCGCCGGTCAGGCGGGCGCGGCGCCACAGCCAGGAGTCCAGCCGGTGCCGATTGTTCTGCCGCAGCCGGGCGTGGAGCCGGTGCCGGTGGTTGTGCCGCAGCCCGGTGTGCAGCCGGCCCCCGTGGTGGAGCCGGGTCCGGTGGCGGAGACGTGTCCGGTGGGGACGATGGCGTT
This sequence comes from Streptomyces sp. NPDC051940, assembly GCF_040680895.1. Lineage (NCBI taxonomy): Bacteria > Bacillati > Actinomycetota > Actinomycetes > Kitasatosporales > Streptomycetaceae > Streptomyces > Streptomyces sp. NPDC051940. The sequence continues at coordinate 64,122 of NZ_JBFAXR010000039.1, forward strand.
GCCGAGCACGCTGCCGGGCGCGGGTGCGGGTGACGTGATGTGTGTGGAGGCGTCGGCTGCGGGTGAGCCGGGTGCGGTGGAGGTGTGTGCGGAGGGTGCGGTGTCGATGCCGAGCACGCTGCCGGGCGCGGCGGCTGGGGACGTGATGTGTGCGGTGCCGTCCGCCGCCGGTCAGGCGGGCGCAGCTCCGCAGCCGGGCGTGGAGCCGCAGGCTGGTGCGCAGCCCGCCCCGGTGGTCCTGCCGCAGCCGGGTGTGGAGCCGGTGCCGGTGGTTGTGCCGCAGCCCGGTGTGCAGCCGGCCCCCGTGGTGGAGCCGGGTCCGGTGGCGGAGACGTGTCCGGTGGGCACGATGGCGTTGCCGAGCACGCTGCCGGGTGCGGGGGCGGGTGACGTGATGTGTGTGGAGGCGTCGGCTGCTGGTGAGCCGGGTGCCGTGGAGGTCTGCCCGGAGAGTGCGGTGTCGATGCCGAGCACCCTGCCCGGCGCGGAGCCCGGTGACCTGATGTGTGCGACGCCGTCCGCCGCCGGTGAGGCGGGCGCAGCTCCGCAGCCGGGTGTGGAGCCGCAGGCTGGTGTGCAGCCCGTGCCGGGTGTTGAGCCGGTGCCGGTGGTTGTGCCGCAGCCGGGTGTGGAGCCGCAGGCTGGTGTGCAGCCCGTGCCGGGTGTGGAGCCCCTGCCGATCGTCCTGCCGCAGCCCGGTGTCGAGCCGGCGCCCGTCGTCCAGCCTGGGCCGACGGCGCAGACATGTCCGCTGGGCACGATGCCGTTGCCGAGCACGCTGCCAGGCGCGGGTGCGGGTGACGTGATGTGTGTGGAGGCGTCGGCTGCTGGTGAGCCGGGTGCGGTGGAGGTCTGCCCCGAGGGTGCGGTGTCGATGCCGAGCACCCTGCCGGGTGCGGAGGCTGGGGATGTGATGTGTGCGGTGCCGTCCGCCGCCGGTCAGGCGGGTGCCGCGCCGCAGCCAGGGGTCCAGCCTGGTGTGCAGCCCGCGCCGGTGGTCGTGCCGCAGCCCGGTGTGGAGCCGCAGGCCGGTGTGCAGCCCGTGCCGGGTGTCGAGCCGGTGCCGGTGGTCGTGCCGCAGCCCGGTGTGGAGCCGCAGGCTGGTGTGCTGCCCGTGCCGGGTGTTGAGCCCCTGCCGATCGTCCTGCCAGAGCCCGGTGTCGAGCCGGCGCCCGTGGTCCAGCCGGGGCCGACGGCGCAGACGTGTCCCGTCGGGACCGTGCCCCTGCCGAGCACGGTGCCGGGTGCCCAGCCCGGCGACGTGATGTGCGTGGTGGCGGCGGGAGCCGGCGATGCGGTCCAGCCGGCCGGCGCCGGCGAGGCGGGTGCCCCGCTCCCCGCCGCGCAGGCCGGCGCCGCGGCGCAGCCCGCGCCCGGTCCCGTGTCCTGTCCCGACGGCATGATGCTCGTCCCGGACTTCTCGTCCGGCGCCGCCCCCGGCGCCCTCGCCTGCATCACGCCCTACGGCGCGGGCGAGCCCGTCGAGCCGCAGAGCGGTGCGACGAGCCCGGCCTCCACCGGCGAGGTCCAGACGATCGCCGCACCGGGCGAGGCCAGTGAGTCGATGCCCGGGGAGAGCGCCGAGGCCGCCAGTGAGTCGACGCCCTGGGAGAGCGCCGAAGCCGCCGGTGAGTCGACGCCCTGGGACGGCGGCGAGGGCGCGACGACCGCACCCGGCGGCCCGATGTCCGAGCCCATGAACGGCGACACCGGCCACGACCAGCCCCGCGACCACGGCGGGCGGCACCTGCCCGACACCGGCGACGGCGACATCGCCGAGGTCACCCTCGTGGCGGCCGGCCTGGGTATCGCCGCGCTGATCAGCGGCGGGGCGATCGTCGCCCGGCGCGCGCGCCGCGAGGAGGGCTGACCCGCACCGGGAACCCACCGCGACACCGGGGCTGTGCCATCGAGTCGGTGAACGGCCGCGACCTGACGGTGGTGGGACTCGACGCGGTCTCGGGCACTCCGGTCGT
>NZ_JBFAXR010000040.1:0-31225 GCF_040680895.1 Streptomyces sp. NPDC051940
GGCCGGGCCCCCCCCCCGACCCCGGGGGGGGCGGGCCCCCCCCACGCCGGGGCGGCCCGAAACCCGGCAGGACGGCGACCCAGAACCCGGCAGGACGGCGACCCAGAACCCGGCGGGGCGGTGGCCCGGAACCCGCCGGGGCGGGGGGCCTACTCGCAGAGGTGTTTGAAGGTTGTTGCTTCTTGTCTTGTGTGGAACACCACCTCGTGGCCCCGCGTGTCGCGGAAGACCGCCTCCGTGTCGCTGATCAGCGTCATCGTGCCCCGTTGCGTGGGGTTGTCCCAGCCTTCGGGTGGGTTGTGGCTGCCGTCCGTCAGCGGGGGAACCGCCTCGTAGTACGTGGTGCCGATCCTGGCCTCCTCGATGCCGCAGTGCGTGGAGAGGTCGTACGGGATCGTCTGCGGCGGCGGCGACGTGTGCGCGGGCGGTGCCGCCGTCTCCGCGCCCGCCTGGGCGCAGCCCGCGAGCAGGCCCGCGGACATCGTCAGGGCGAGGGCGGTGCGTGAGGGAATCATGGCCCTGGGACGGGGCGCCCAGCGGACCGGTTCCCTCCGCAAGCACCGTCGCGCTCCGCGAAATCCACTGGTCAACGCCCGTACGTGGCACCTACGATGACGACTTCATCGCACACCTATTCGCGGCGCCCCGCGCGGGCCCGCCCGACCCGCGCCGCCCCTGACCGGGCCCCCGCCGGCGCCGATGTGATGCATGACTGACCCCATGGACCAGACCCCGCACATGTTCCAGGTCGACCTGCGCGGACTCGTCGATCTGCTCTCCCATCACCTCTACTCCAGCCCGCGGGTGTATCTGCGCGAGTTGCTGCAGAACGCCGTCGACGCCGTCACCGCCCGCCGGGCGCTGCAGCCGGACGCGCCCGACCGGGTGCGGCTGTACGCCGCGGACGGCACGCTGCGCGTCGAGGACAGCGGCGTCGGGCTGACCGAGGCCGACGTGCACAGCCTGCTCGCGACGATCGGGCGCAGCTCCAAGCGCGGGGACGGGCTGGAGTCCGTACGGTCCGAGTTCCTGGGCCAGTTCGGCATCGGGCTGCTGGCGTGCTTCGTCGTCGCCGAGCGGATCCGCGTCGTCAGCCGTTCCTCGCGGGACCCGCAGGCGCCGACCGTGGAGTGGACGGCGCGCGACGACGGCTCGTACACCGTGCGCACCCTCCCGGGCGCCGGGCGGGAGGAGCCGGGCACCACCGTGTATCTGACCGCGCGCCCCGGCTGCGCGGACTGGCTGGCCGAGGAGCGCGTACGCGAACTGGCCCGCGACTTCGGCTCGCTGCTGCCGTACGACGTACGGGTCGGCGACGAGCCGGTCGGCGAGCTGCCCGCGCCGTGGGCGCGTCCGTACCCGAGCCCGGCCGCGCGCCGGGTGGCGCTGGCGGGCCACTGCCACGAGACGTTCGGCTTCACGCCGCTGGACGTCGTCGACCTGGACGTGCCGCTCGCGGGTGTGAGCGGCGTCGCGTACGTACTGCCGCTGGCCGTCTCCCCCGCGCAGCGCGCCGGGCACCGCGTCCATCTGAAGGGGATGCTGCTCACCGACAAGGCCGACGGCCTGCTGCCCGAGTGGGCCTTCTTCGTGCGCTGTGTCATCGACACGGACAGCCTGCGGCCGACGGCCTCCCGCGAGTCGCTGTACGAGGACGAGACCCTCGCCGGCGTGCGCGACGCGCTCGGCGGGCGGATCCGCGACTGGCTGGCGGACCTCGCGGCGAGCGACCCGGAGCGACTCGCCCAGTTCCTGAACGTCCACTACCTCGGCGTGAAGTCGCTCGTGCGGTACGACGCGGAGCTGCTGAAGGTCATGCTGCCGTGGCTGCCGTTCGAGACGACGGAGGGGCAGCTGACGCTGACGGAGTTCGCGCGGCGGCACGGCACGGTGCACTACACGCGCACCGTCGAGGAGTTCCGCCAGGTCGCGCCGATCGCCCAGGCGCAGGGCATCGGGGTCGTCAACGGCGGCTACACGTACGACGCGGAGCTGGTGGAGCTGCTCCCCCGGGTACGGCCCGGGACGGCCGTCGCCGAGCTCGACGCGGAGACGGTGACCGCCCACCTGGACACCGTGGACGCGGACGAGGAGCTGGCGCTGAGCGCCTTCCTGGCCGTGGCGCGGGCCCGGATGGACCCGCTGGGCTGCGATGTCGTGCTGCGCTCCTTCCACCCCGTAACGGTGCCCGCCCTCCATCTGGACGACCGGGCCGCGCGGCACGAGCGGGCGCGGGCGGAGGAGGCCGGGCAGGCGGACGACCTGTGGGCGGACATCCTGGGCTCCCTGCGCGGCAGCGCGCCGCGCACCCGGCTGGTGCTGAACCACCTCAACCCGCTGATCCGCCGGATCGCGTCGATCGGCGACGCCGGGCTGGCGGGCACGGCGACGGAGGCGCTGTACGGACAGGCGCTGCTGATGGCACAGCGCCCGCTGCGGCCGGCTGACTCGGCGCTGCTGAACCGCGCGTTCCTGGGGCTGCTGGAGTGGGCGGCGCCGGGCGCGGGCCGGACGGCCGGCACGGAGCGGGAGGAGGGCCGATGACGACCTCCGACGACACCGAACTCCGGCGCGCCATCTGGGAGAACGGGCACGAGCCCGAGAGCCCGGCCCGTACCGCCCGCGCCGAACGCCTGCTGGCGGAGGTCGAGGCCACGGGCGACCGCCCGCTGCTGATCACGGCGCTGTTCAACCTCGTCTCGGCGTACACCTTCAGCCTGGAGCGGGACAAGATGTTCGTCCCGTTCGCGCGCGTGCTGCGGATGTTCGACGAGCGGCCGGAGGAGTTCGGCGGGTGGGAGGCGCACCATCTGCACTGGGTCTTCAAGTGGGTCTCCGCCGACATGCTGGACCAGCCGCACATCCCGCTGGCCTCGATCAGCAAGTGGCACGCGGAGATGGAGCAGCGCTACCGCGTCGCCGGGCACTCCGAGCGCGCGGTGCGGCAGGGCGAGCACCGCATCGCCCAGCACGTCGGCGACCACGCGCGTGCCGAGCGGGCGTTCGCGGCGTGGCTGGCCGCCGACCGCGACGAGATGGCCGACTGCCACGCCTGCGAGCTGCACGGCCAGGGCTACTGGCAGCTGACCAGGGGCGACGACGAGGCGGCGCTGCGGACCTGGGAGCCGGTCCTGGCCGGCCGGCACACCTGTCTGCACGAGCCGCACGCCGCGCTCGCCTCGTCCCTGCTGCCGCTGCTGCGGCTCGGCCGGCTGGACGAGGCGCGGGCGAACCATCTGCGCGGCTGGCGGCTGGTGCGGTCGATGGACTCGATGCGCGACGCCGCCGCCAGCCACATCGAGTTCTGCGCACTGACCGGCAACGAGGCGCGCGGCCTCGAACTGCTGGCGGAGCGGCCCGCGTATCTGACGGAGGACGGCGGCCCGAACAGCCTCATGGAGTACCTGGCGGTCACCGCCGTGCTCACCCGCCGCCTGACCGCCCTCGGCCACGGCGCGGTCCCGGTGCCGGGTCCCGCCGGGCGGACGTGGACGGCTGCCTCGCTGGCCCCGCATGCCGAGGCGGAGGCGCTGGCTCTCGCGGCCCGTTTCGACGCACGCAACGGCACCGCGGCGGTGTCGGCGCGGGTGCGCGAGCGGCTGTCGCGACAGCCGCTGGTGGACCGGCTGCCGCTGGGGGTGCGGGCGGCGCGGCCGGCATCGGCCGGTGCGGGCGAAGCGACGTCCGTACGGGCGGACGCGGCGACGTCCGCTCCGGTCGGCGAAGGGACGACGGCTTCGGCCGGCGAAGGGACATCGGCTGCGGGGTCGGGCGAACACCCCTCCCCCGCACCCGACTTCGCGGGCCTCCTCGCCGAGGCGCGGCGGCTGTCGGAGGGGCTGCGGCCCGAGGCGGGGGACGCCTGGGCGGCGGCGGAACGGGCCGCCGACCGGGAGGGTGTGGAGCTCGGGGCGTACGACCGCGCGGAGTTCGCGGCGCACCGCGCCGCGCGCCGGGACGTCGCGGACGCCGAGGCGGCGGAGCTGCTGCGCGAGGCGGCAGCGGCGTACGAGCAGGCGGAGGCGTGGGGCGAGGCCGTGGCCGCCGCGGCGAAGGCCGCGTACTCCCTCGCGCTGGCCGGTGACGCGCCCGGGGCCGTGGCGGCGTCCGCCGCGGCGCTCGACAGGGCACGCGGCGAGCACGCGACGGGGCGCGCGCAGGCGCGGCATCTGGCGGCGGCTTTGCTCTGCCGGGGCCGGGTCCTGCACGAGCTGTCCCTGCGCGAGCCGTCCTCGGGCGGGACACCGCCCGGGAACGCCGGCGACGACCTGTCCGCGCAGGCCTCCGCGGCTCTCCGGGAGCTGCTGGACTTCGCCGGGCCGCACGGCGCGGACCCGCATCTGGCCGTACGGATCTCCGAGGCGCACGCCCGGCTCGGCGACCTCGCCGAACACCGCGAGGAGCCGGCGGAGGCCGCCGGCCATCTCCGGCTGGCCGCGGAGACGGCCGACGGCGCCGGGCTCGGCTGGTTCGCGGTCGAGCCGTACGCCCGGCTGGCCCAGGTCGGCGTACGGCTCGACCGTCCCGACACGGCCGAGGAGGCCGCGCTCGCGGCGCTGGAGCGCGGGACGGACCTGCTCACACCGGCCGGGTACAGCCAGCTGCACGGTCTGCTCATGGACGTGTACGCCGGCACGGACCGCGACGACCGGGCCGCCGCGCACGCCCTGCAGGCGGCGCACTGGGCGGACGAGGCGGGGCTCTCCGAGGGTCCCGGCGCGTGGGCGCGGCTTCGGCTCGGCGGGCTGTACGTGCGGCTGGGTCGTACCGACGAGGCCCTGGCCGTGCTGGAGGCCGCGCTGGTGGACCTGACGGCGGAGCGGCACGGCGACGACGCCGTCGTACAGGCCCGCTGGTGGCTCGGCGACTGTCTGGCCGCGCGCCAGGAGCACCGGGAGGCGGCCGAGCAGTATCTGCTCGCGGCGGACGTCGCCAAGGACTGGCCGGACAAGGGCCGCCCCGACCACGCCCGGCTGGCCCATCTCGCGGCGGGCGCCCTGGAGCAGGCGGGCCTGCGGGACGAGGCTGCCCGCGCCTTCGAGCGGGCCGGGGAGCTGTGGCGCGCCCTGGGAGAGACGGCGGACCTGGTACGGACCCTGCGGGCGCGGGCGTGGCTGCTGGCGTACGAGGACGGGCAGGAGGCGCTGGCTCTGATGGAGCGTGCCGTCGAGGAGTGCGAGGCGGCGGACGCCGACGGCCTGCGCGAGGTGCTGGCAGACACGTGTCTGCAGACCGCGCGGCTGCTGAGCCGCACCGGAGAGGACACCGAGCTGGCGGCGCTGCCGTGGGCCGACCGTGCGGCGGAGGCGTTCCGCGCGGCGGGCGACCGGATCGGCGTCCTGGACGCGGAGCTGCTCGCGGCGTGGACCGAGTCGGACGGGGGCCGCGAGGCGGACGCCCGGGAGCGGGCCCGGCGGATCATCGGCCTGTGCGCGGGCGACGACGAGGAGACGGGTCCGTACCGCGTGGAGGCGGAGAGCCTGCTGGAGTACCTCTCCGGGGAGTGAGCCCGGGCTCCGGGGCACTCGGCGGGAACGTCCTGGACTCCGGGGCCCTCGGCGTGAGCGCCCTTGGCTCCGGGGCCCTCCTCGCGGGCGCCTGCCCGCTCACTCCACGCCGATGAGCAGGCAGGCGCCCTCCTGCCCGCCGTCGTACACCACCGTGTCCACCGCCAGGTGGCTGCGCCGTACGTGCGCCTGCAGCCGTTCCGCGAGGCCGTCGGGCGCCGTGGGGCCCAGCACGAGGGTCACCAGTTCGCCGCCGGCCGCGAGCATCCGGTCGAGGACCGCCTCCGCCGTGTCCGCGACGTCCTGCCCGATGACCGCGACGTCCCCCTCGATGAGCCCGAGTATGTCGCCCCGCTCGCAGATCCCGGCGGAGGTCCACGACCGCTCGTCCGCGACCAGCAGCTCCGCGTGCCGGGTGGCGCCCGCCGCCGACGTCATGGCGACCACGTCCTCGTCGAAGCGCCGCTCCGGCTCGTGCACGGCGAGCGCGGCGAGGCCCTGGACGGGCGAGCGGGTCGGGATGAGCGCGACGCGGCGCCCGTCCGCGCGGGCCTGCTCGACGGCGACGGCCGCCGCGTGGCGCAGGGAGGCGTCGTTGGGGAGGAGGACCACCTCGTGGGCGCCCGTGGCGGCGATCGCCGCGGCCAGCTCGCCGCTGGCCGGGGGCTCCCCGGCGGAGGCGACGAGGGCGGTGGCACCGGCGTCCGTGCACAGCTCGGCCAGGCCGGGTCCGGGCACGACGAGGACGACCGCGCGCCCCTCCCGTACCGCCTCCGGGCCGCCGTTCTCGGCGCAGAAGTGCGTGATCTGGATCCGGTGCGGACGGCCCGCCTCGCCGCCGGCCTCCAGCGCCGCGCCGGGGTCGTCGACGTGGACGTGGACCCGCCACAGGCCGTCGCCGCCGCTGACGACCAGGGAGTCGCCGAGGGAGTCGAGCCGCTCACGCAGGGTGGTGACGGCCGCGTCGTCGGCGTCGAGGAGGTAGATCACCTCGTACGCAGGCCCTCCGTCCGCCATGTGCGGGTCCCCCGGGCCGGCGGCCGTCATGGCGGCCGCGGGGGCCGCCACCACGTGCCGGGCGGAGGGCACGAGCCGCAGGGCGGAGGGGCCGCCCTCCAGGGCGTCCACGAGGGCGCCCAGGACGGTCACCAGGCCGCTCCCGCCCGCGTCGACCACTCCGGCCCGGGCGAGGGCCTCCAGCTGGCCCGGGGTGGCGTCCAGGGCCGTGCGGGCGCCCGCGTGGGCGGCCCGCGCGACGGTCACGGCGTCCGGGCCGGACGTCGCCGCCTCGTCGGCCGCCGCGGCGGCGACGCTCAGCATCGTGCCCTCGACGGGATGCGCCACGGCCTCGCGGGCGGCCTCCGCGGCCCGGCGCAGGGCCGCGCGCAGCCAGTCGGCCTCGGCGGCCGGGCCGGGGGCGCTCTCCGCGGCCATGCCCCGCAGCAGCTGCGCGAGGATCGTGCCGGAGTTGCCGCGGGCGCCGAGCAGGGCGCCGTGGGCCATGGCGTGCATCACGTCGGCGAACGCGGGTTCGGTGTCGCCGTACGCTGTGCAGACGGCCTCCACGGCCTGGCCCGCGGACTCCACCGTCAGGTAGAGGTTGGTGCCGGTGTCGCCGTCCGCCACGGGGAAGACGTTGATCGCGTCGATCTCCGCCCGGTCGCGGCCCAGCGCCTCCAGGGCCAGGGCGCTCCAGGCCCGTACGCAAGCGGCGTCCAGCAACTGTGCCTCCTCGCGGTGAACAGCGGATGACGGGGCTGCCCCGCGGCGGTCCCAGGCGGCAGCGTAATGCGTGAGGCCCGCCACGGTGCGGGTCGGGGGCGGATGGTAATTTCGTGGGGCCAGGGCGGCCGTAGTATGCTGCTCAGGTTGCCCGATACGCATCGGGCCAATTCCTGTCCGGGAATCTCCGGGCGATGAACCGTAAGCATCTGAAGTCTTTGGAGTGACCCGTGGCTGCCAACTGCGACGTCTGCGGCAAGGGGCCGGGCTTCGGCAACAGCATCTCCCACTCGCACCGCCGTACCCCCCGTCGTTGGAACCCCAACATCCAGACGGTCCGTACGGTGATCGGTGGGACGCCGAAGCGCCTCAACGCCTGCACCTCGTGCATCAAGGCCGGTAAGGTCTCGCGCTGACGCTGCGCGCAGCTTCTTCCGGTTGCTTGGAGCCGGTCCCCTCGGGGGCCGGCTCTTTTGCTTGTCCGCCCGCCGGTCGGCTTCCGCTGCGGGGGCTGCGCCCCCGGGCCCCCGTGCGGCCTGCGGCCGCTTGTCGCGCCTGCGGCGCTCGTCCTCAGACGCCGGACGGGCTGGGATCGGGCTCTCCCCGTAATGCCTGGCGGCCGGCCTGTCGGCGCTTCGCGCCTCGTCCTCAAGCGCCGGACGGGCTGGATCGGTGCCGGGCGCGCTGGAATGTCCGGTCACGTCGGCGCCTGCGGCGCGATTCGGCGCTCCGCGCCTCAGTCCTCAAACGCCGGACGGGCTGGAATTGCGCCGCTCGCCCCATCGCCTGGCCGCCGGGAATGCGCCGCTCGCCCCATCGCCTGGCCGCCGGGAATGCGCCGCTCGCCCCATCGCCTAGCCGCCGGGATTGCGCCGCTCGCCCCATCGCCTGGGCGCCGGGGTTTCGGCGCTTCGCGCCTCGTCCTCAGGCGCCGCACGGGCTCAAAGCGGAACCCCGCCCCTCCGCGAAGGAGAGGCGGGGTTCCGCTGCGTGTGTGGCCGTGTTAGCGGAGGCGGGCCATCAGGGCGTGTTCCACCAGGGTGATCAGGGAGGACTTCGCCTCCGAGCGCTGGCGGGCGTCCGTGATGATGATCGGCGTCTCGGGGCCGATCTGCAGGGCCTCGCGGACCTCCTCCGGGGCGTACGGCTGGTAACCGTCGAAGCCGTTCAGCGCGATGATGAACGGCAGGCCCGAGTTCTCGAAGTAGTCCACCGCCGGGAAGCAGTCCGCCAGCCGCCGCGTGTCCACCAGGACGACGGCGCCGATCGCACCGCGGACCAGGTCGTCCCACATGAACCAGAAACGGTCCTGGCCCGGCGTACCGAAGAGGTACAGGATCAGGTCCTGGTCCAGCGTGATACGGCCGAAGTCCATCGCCACCGTGGTCGTGGTCTTGTCCGCGACGTGCGAGAGGTCGTCGATGCCCGCCGAGGCGGACGTCATGACCGCCTCCGTGCGCAGCGGGTTGATCTCCGACACGGAGCCGACGAACGTGGTCTTGCCCACGCCGAAGCCACCCGCCACCACGATCTTCGCGGACGTGGTGGAGCGGGTCGGAGCGGCCCCGCCCCCGCCGGCGTTAGAGCTTGCGAAGTCCACTGAGCACCCTTTCGAGCAAAGTCACATCTGGCTGTCCCCCCGCGGATTCATCCCCACCAGGCTGGTGGATGGTCACGAGTCCCGCTTCCGCCAGGTCGGCCACGAGGATCCGGGCCACCCCCAGCGGCATGGTCAGCAGCGCCGAGATCTCCGCCACCGACTTGATCTCGTAGCAGAGCTGGCAGATGCGCTGATGCTCGGGCAGCTGCGACTGCAGCCGGCCGCTGTCGGCGGTCGTCTGCACCAGCGCCTCGATGGCGAGCTGGTAGCGCGGCCGGGTCCGGCCGCCCGTCATCGCGTACGGGCGTACCAGCCGCGACTGCGCCCTGCTGCCCGACCGCGCCGACCCGCCACCCGGCTGGGGCGCGGGCGCCGGGGCCGGGGCGCCGGCGTGGTGCCCCGGCCGTGGGGAGGGCGCGGAGGGGAAGTCGTAGTTCCTGAGCGGCTGCTCCGCGGGGGCCTGCGGACGGTACGGCTGCTGACCGTATCCGCCCTGATAGCCCCATTCGCCCGCGGACCCGCGGTAGGGCCCGCCGTCGTGCTGCGCTGCCACGTGTTTCCCCTTCCGACCCGTCCCCGTCGGTACGCTGTAATGCGCTTGACGAACCTTAGCCCGCTTGGGATGCAATGCGCATCGGTTGTCTGTTAGTTGAGAAGGCTGCCCTGCAGCTCCGCACGCAGGTCAGGCGTGAGAACCGTGCCGGCCCGGTCGACCAGCAGCGCCATCTCGTAGCCCACGAGGCCGATGTCACACTCCGGGTGGGCGAGGACGGCCAGCGAGGAGCCGTCCGAGACGGCCATGAGGAAGAGGAAGCCGCGCTCCATCTCCACCACGGTCTGGTTGACGCTGCCGCCCTCGAAGATGCGGGAAGCGCCGGCGGTCAGGGAGGTCAGCCCCGAGGCCACCGCGGCAAGTTGGTCGGCGCGGTCACGCGGAAAACCTTCGGACATCGCCAGAAGGAGTCCGTCGGCGGAAACCACCACCGTGTGCGACACCCCGGGGGTGTTGTCCACGAAGTTGGTGATCAACCAGTTCAGGTTCTGCGCCGCCTGGCTCATCGGGCTCACACTAACGCTCCTGATCGTAGGTGCTGCCAGGGCCGGAACCCTGGTTGAAACTGCTGTCATTCTGGTCGGGGCGTTGGCCGTGGCCACGCCCCTGCTCTACACCCCGGCGCAGGTTGCTGAGCCTGCCCCGGACGTCTTCGGGGGAGCGGGAGACCTGGGGGCCGCCCTGCGGGGTCTGCGTGGCGGCGCCCTCGACCAGGTTGGCCCGGGGCACCCGCTTCGGCAGTCCGGACGAGGTGGTCCCGCCCGTCTGGGGGGCGCGCAGTCCCGCGGCGCGCTCCCAGCGGTTGTCGTCGCCCGTCTCCAGGGGTTGGAATCCTACTGGCTGGACGGGTCCGGCCGGTGCACCCGGAGCGTGCTGGGGCTGGGCGGGCATGCCGTTGTCGGTCCGCCGCGGCAGCGGGGTCCGGCCGTTGGCGTCGTACGACGGCTGCTGCGGCATCGGGTCGTACGACGGCTGCTGCGGCGTGGGATCGTACGACGGCTGCTGCGGCATCGCGTCGCCCGGCGGCAGTCCGCCGGACCCGCCCTCCAGGGCCGGGGTCTCGTCGCGGAACAGCGGCTTGCCACGGCTGACCTTGGCCTCCAGCGCGGCGCGGCGCTCCTCGCGGGCGAGGGAGCGGCTGACCGGGTCGAGGATCTCGGTGTCGCGGTCCTGGCCGGGTGCGGCGTACCCGTCGAAGCCGAAGCCACCGGGTCCGCGCGGGGCCTGGGGCGGCTGGTGCGCCTGGAAGGACGGCCGGTCGGCGATGATCCGGGAGACCGTGAACTCCTCCTCCGGGGCGGCCTCCGGCGCGCCGCCGAAGGTGATCGCCTCGGGCAGCATGACCAGCGAGGTGGTGCCGGACTGCTCGCCGGAGGGGCGCAGCTGGACCCGGATGCCGTGCCGGTCGGAGAGCCGGCCGACCACGAACAGGCCCATGCGCTGGGATATCGCGGCGTCCACGGCCGGCGGGTTGGCCAGCCGGTGGTTGATGTCCGCGAAGTCCTCGGCGGTGAGGCCGATGCCCTTGTCGTGGATCTCGATCATCACGCGGCGGTCCGGCAGCCGGGTGGCGGTGACGCGGACCTTGGTGTGCGGCGAGGAGAAGGTGGTGGCGTTCTCCAGCAGCTCGGCCAGCAGGTGGACGAGGTCGGTGACGGCGACGCCGTGGATCTCGCAGTCCGGTACGCCGGTGACCTCGATGCGCTCGTAGCTCTCCACCTCGGAGGTGGCGGCGCGCAGCACGTCCAGCAGCGGTACGGGCTCGTCCCACTGGCGGCCGGTGTCCTGGCCGGCGAGGACCAGGAGGTTCTCGCCGTTGCGCCGCATACGGGTGGACAGGTGGTCCATCTGGAAGAGGTTCTCCAGATGCTCCGGGTCCGTCTCGCCCTCCTCCAGGGAGGAGATGAGCTCCAGCTGGCGCTCGATGAGGCCCTGGTTGCGGTGCGAGAGGTTGGTGAAGATGGCGTTCAGGTTGCCCCGCAGCAGGGCCTGTTCGGCGGCCAGCCGGACCGCCTCGCGGTGGACCTGGTCGAAGGCGCGGGCGACTTCGCCGACTTCGTCGCGGGAGTTGACGGGGATGGGCTTGACCCGGGTGTCGACCTGGCCGGGGTCGGTGCGCGAGAGCTGGTCGACGAGCATCGGCAGGCGCTGCTCGGCGACGCCGAACGCGGCGTTGCGCAGCCGGCGCAGGCTGCGGCCCATCTGGCGGGCCATGACGGCGGCCACGAGGAAGGCGATGAACAGGGCGCCGACCGCGATACCGGCGTTCACGAACGTGTCGCGGCGGGCGTCGGTGGCGATCGCGTCGGCCTCGTTCACGGCCCCGGCGGCGATCTCCTTCTCCACCTGCCGGTAGACCTCGAACTTCGCGGTGGAGGACGCCCACCAGGTCTTGGCGGTGATGCCCTGCGCGGCCAGCGACTGCTTGGTCGCGAGGGGGGAGGCCATCGCCGTGATCATCTCGGTGATCGGCGGCGGGGCCTTGAACGGCTGCCCGGCGGCCTTCGCCTTCTCGGCGGTCTCGGTGATCTGCTCCTCGCCCTTGGCCTTGGCCTCCTCGAGCAGGGCGTCCAGCCGCTCGCCGTCCTGCGGCCGGCCGCCGAACCTGAACTCCTCCACGGCGATCGCCTCGAGCCGGGCGTAGGAGGCGAAGGCCATCTTGACCTGGGCCTTCTGCTCGTCGGTCGCCTTGTCCATGACCAGGAGGTGCATACCAATGGCGCGGTCCAGGGAGGCGGCGCTCTCGGTCAGCGCGACCGCGTAGAGGGTGCGGCCGAAGCTGGTGATGTTGCTGGTGCCGAGGCCCAGCTCGTTGGTCAGCGCCATCAGCGGCCGGTAGATGAGGGCGTACTGCTCCTCGGTGTTCTTCAGCTTGCTGGTGTAGGCGGCGTCGCGGAGCTTGGGCAGCGCCGCCTCGGCCTCCTCGATGTGCTTGATACGGCGCTTGAGCGCGGCCGTGTCGGGGATGTCCTGGAGCTGGGCGTGGAACGTGCGCTGCGCCTCGTCGGTGATGTCCCGGGCCTGCGCGACCTCGTTGCTGTCCTCGTCACCGGTGAGCAGCGGCGCGGCGGTGACGTCGCGCTCGTTCATCACGGCGTACGCGTAGGCGGCGGCGGTCTGCACCAGGCGGGCGACGCGCTCGGCGTCCTGGGCCTCGCGCCAGGTGTCAATGGAGGAGTTCACCCGCAGGCCGCCGAAGACGAGGGCGACGACCACGGGGATGAGGAGGATGGCGTTCAGCCGGGTCCGCACCCGCCAGTTCCGCGGTGACATCCGGCTGCCGCTCCTGGGCAGCGGCTCGGCCGGCGCGACGGCTTGCGGCGCCGCGGCGGTGCGCGCCGGCGGAGTGGAGTTGCCCCGCTTCTGGTGCGGGGTGCCCTTGGTGCGCCTCACGGACCAACAACCTCTCGACCTACTCAGCAGTCAGTTCAGGGAATTCCAGCACGGCACGCGGCCGTTAACAAACCTCCGGGGAAGGGCGGGCCGCGGTCACCGAGCCGCCGACAAAAGCGACATCGGCCTCAAGGGCCGTCAAATGACTGCCCGGCGATGAGCAGAACGGAACCGTCCGCCAACGCAATGTTGTGCCCGACCAGCAATTCTCTGTCGAAATGTTATGAAGCAGCGGCGGGCGCGAAAGGGCGGACTGTGCCGAATGACACAGTCCGCCCTTCCCAACAACCCGTACGGACCGCCTACTTGAGCACGCGCCCCCGCTGTGCGAAGCGTCTACTTCAGCCGGGCCATCAGCGCGTGCTCGACCAGAGTGATCAGCGAGGACTTCGCCTCCGAGCGCTGCCGCGCGTCGGTGGTGATGATCGGCGTCTCGGGGCCGATCTGCAGCGCCTCGCGGACCTCTTCCGGCTGGTACGGCTGGTGACCGTCGAAGCCGTTCAGCGCGATGATGAACGGCAGGCCCGAGTTCTCGAAGTAGTCCACCGCCGGGAAGCAGTCCGCCAGACGGCGCGTGTCGACCAGGACGACCGCGCCGATCGCACCACGGACCAGGTCGTCCCACATGAACCAGAAGCGGTCCTGGCCCGGCGTACCGAAGAGGTACAGGATCAGGTCCTGGTCCAGCGTGATACGGCCGAAGTCCATCGCCACCGTCGTGGTGGTCTTGTCCGCGACCTGCGAGAGGTCGTCGATGCCCGCCGAGGCGGACGTCATGACCGCCTCCGTGCGCAGCGGGTTGATCTCCGACACGGAGCCGACGAACGTGGTCTTGCCCACGCCGAAGCCACCCGCCACCACGATCTTCGCGGAGGTGGTGGAACGGGAGGGAGCACTTCCCCCGCCGTATCCGGCGTTAGAGCTTGCGAAGTCCACTGAGCACCCTTTCGAGCAGTGTCACATCTGGGGTTCCGTCTGCCTCGCTGCCACCGCCCGGCTGGTGGATCGCCACCAGGCCGGCCTCGGCGAGGTCGGCGACGAGGATGCGCGCCACGCCCAGCGGGATGGCGAGCAGCGCCGAGACCTCCGCCACCGACTTGATCTCACGGCAGAGATGGCAGATCCGCTGGTGCTCAGGGAGCAGACCCTGCAGCCGCATCGGGTCGGCCGTCGTGCTGACGAGCGCCTCGATGGCGAGCTGGTAGCGGGGCCGGGTCCGGCCGCCCGTCATCGCGTACGGCCTGACCAGGGGCTGGTCGCCTTCACCCTCGTACGGTGCGTGCGCACCGCCGTACGCGTCGGGTGAGGCGGGTGGCGGGGTCATGGATCCTCCGGGGCGGGACTCGGTGTTCAGTTGAGAAGACTGCCTTGCAGTTCGGCGCGCAGGTCCGGGGTGAGCACGGCGCCCGCCCGGTCGACCAGCAGCGCCATTTCGTAGCCGACCAGGCCGATGTCGCACTCCGGGTGGGCCAGTACGGCCAGCGAGGAGCCGTCGGAGATCGACATGATGAAGAGGAAACCCCGCTCCATCTCCACCACGGTCTGGTTCACGCTGCCGCCCTCGAAGATGCGGGAGGCACCGGCCGTCAGGGAGGTCAGCCCCGAGGCCACCGCGGCGAGCTGATCCGCGCGGTCGCGCGGGAAGCCCTCGGACATCGCCAGAAGAAGCCCGTCCGCGGAGACCACCACCGTGTGCGACACCCCAGGGGTGTTGTCCACGAAATTGGTGATCAACCAGTTCAGATTCTGCGCCGCCTGGCTCATCGGACTCAACTAACGCTCCTGGCTGTAGGTGGGGGGGCCGTAGCCACTGCTGTTACTGCCGTTCGTGCCGCCGGCCTGCCTGCCCTGCTCGATTCCCCGTCGCAGGCTGGTCAGACGCCCACGCACCTGGTCAGGGGCGCGGGAGACCTGGGGGCCGCTCTGGTTGCTCTGCTGCTGTGCGGAGCCCTCGACCAGATTGGCGCGGGGGACGCGGCGGGGCAGGCCCGAGGTGGTGATGCCACCGGCCGACGGTCCGGTGCGCAGCTGCTCGGCCCGGCGCCATACGGCGTCGTTCGGCGACTGGCGCCACTCCGGCTGCTGCTGGGGCGCGGCCGCGGGGGCGGCCGGTGCGGTCATCGGGGCCGGACCCCGGCTGGGCCGGGGCGGGATGGCGGGCGCGGTCGTGGTGGTCGCACGCTGCGCCGGCTCCGGCATCCGCGGCGCCTGGGCCGGCGCCGGCGGGGTGGCCGGCTGCGGGGCCGGGACCGGCGGTACGACCCGGCCGCCGCGGGTGCCGCGGAACCAGTCCGACTCCAGCTCCGAGAAGAGCGGGGTGGGCTCGTTGCCGCGGGGCGCCATGGTGTCGCCGAGCGGCTGGCCGTCCTGGTACGCGGCGCTGGCGAACTGGCCCGTGTCGTGCGGCTGGCGCGGCTGCGGGTACTCGCCGGTGCGCTGCGGCTCCGGCGCCGGGTACTGGCCGGTGTCGTACGGCTGCGGCGCCGGGAACTGACCCGTGTCGTGCGGCTGCGCGTACTCGCCCGTGTGCTGCGGACCGGGCATCGGGAACTGGCCCGTGTCCTGGACGCGCGGCAGCTGGCCGGTGTCCTGGATCCGCGGCATCTGCCCGGTGTCCTGGATGCGCGGCATCTGCCCCGTGTCGTGCGGCGCCGGGAACTGGCCGGTCTGGTGCGGACCGGTCGGGAACTGGCCCGTCTGGAACTGCCCGGTCTGCTGCGGACCCGGACCCGGCATCGGGAACTGGCCGGTGTCGTGCGCGCTGCCGTACGAGGCGGCCTGCCCGGGAACGGGCGGCTGCGCCGGACCTGCGGGCATGCCCGGGTTCGGCTGCGCGGCCGGCGCCGGACCGGAGAAGTCGGGGCGGGCGAACTGCGCGGTGGAGTCGACCTCCTCGTGCCCGCGCGGACCGTCCGTCACCGGCGGGATGCGGCCGGTGTCGCCCATCCGGGCGGCGAACCGGTCGTCCTGCGCACCCGAGTGCTGGGTCTCGCCCCGGGTCGGCAGCGAGGGACCGCCGGGACGGCCGCCCATCGGCTGCTGGCCGACGCCCTCGCCGCGGCTCGGCAGGGCGGGCCGCTGCCCGCCGGAGCCGAGCTGCTCGGTGGCGCCGCGGCCGAGCTGGCCGCGCTGCTGCGCCGCGCCGAGCCGGCTGGTGGCGCTGCCCTTCGTCGGGCCGGCCGCCGCGGGCGACTGCTTGCCGCCGGAGTTCTGGCCGTTCTGGGTGACGTCCACGGGCAGCATGACGAGTGCCGTCGTACCACCGGAGTCGGAGGGCCGCAGCTGGATCCGGATGCCGTGCCGCAGGGACAGCCGGCCGACCACGAACAGACCCATGCGGCGGGAGACCGAGACGTCCACGGTGGGCGGGGACGCGAGGCGCTCGTTGATCGCCGCGAGGTCCTCGGGCGACAGGCCGATACCGGTGTCGTGGATCTCGATCAGCACCCGGCCGTCGGGCAGGGCGTGACCGGTGACCTTGACCTTGGTCTGCGGCGAGGAGAAGGAGGTCGCGTTCTCGAGCAGCTCGGCGAGGAGGTGTACGAGGTCGTTGACGACGCGGCCGGCGACCTGGGTCGCGGGCACCGCGCTGAGCTCGATGCGCTCGTACTGCTCCACCTCGGACGCGGCGGCGCGGAGCACGTCGACCAGCGGCACGGGGCGGGTCCACCGGCGGCCCGGCTCCTCACCGGCGAGAACGAGCAGGTTCTCACCGTTACGGCGCATGCGGGTGGCGAGGTGGTCGAGCTTGAACAGCGAGGCCAGCTGGTCCGGGTCGGCCTCACGGGACTCGAGCTCGGAGATCAGGGACAGCTGGCGCTGGATCAGACCCTGGGAGCGGCGCGAGAGGTTGGTGAACATCGCGTTGACGT
Organism: Streptomyces sp. NPDC051940; assembly: GCF_040680895.1. Taxonomy (NCBI): domain Bacteria; kingdom Bacillati; phylum Actinomycetota; class Actinomycetes; order Kitasatosporales; family Streptomycetaceae; genus Streptomyces; species Streptomyces sp. NPDC051940. Next base: position 16,648 of record NZ_JBFAXR010000040.1, read on the forward strand.
TCCCTCGCAGCAGCGCCTGCTCGGCGGCCAGTCGGACCGCCTCGCGGTGCACGTCGTCGAAGGCCGCGGCCACCTTGCCGATCTCGTCACGCGTGTGGATGCCCACGGACTCCACGGAGGTGTCGACGTCCTGCGGGTCCGCCTCGGAGAGCTGCTTGACCAGCTCGGGCAGCCGCTTCTGGGCCACGACCTCGGCGGTGTCCTGCAGCCGGCGCAGCGAGCGCACCATGGAGCGGGCCACGATGAACGCGCCGGTCAGCGAGATACCCAGGACGAGGATGATCAGCGCACCGGAGATCCAGGCGTCCCGCTCGGCCTCGGCGGCCAGCTGACGGGACTTCTGCTGCAGACCCTGCAGCAGCGTCGCCTCGATCTTGTCCATCTGCTCCAGGCGGGGCGAGTAGGTCTGGAACCAGTTGAGGTGCGTGGTGATGCCCGCCTGCCCGGGGTCCTGCGGGTGGTTCAGCAGGTTCTTGACGAGCTGGTTGGCCTGCTGGATCGCGTTGTTGCTCTGCAGCGGGTCGAGCAGCTCCTCGGCGTCCTGCTGGCCGTAGAGCTGCGTGAACTGCTTGATGTCGTCCTTCTCGTTCGTCACCGCCGCGCTGACCTCGGCCTCCTCCTCCGGGGTCAGCGCGTTCCGCGCCGCGATACCGGCGGAGGCGACCGCGCGCTGGATCGAGGCGTTCTCCTTGGCGGAGGAGAAGATCGCGAGGGCGCGGGTGGCCTCGATCATGTCGGAGTTGTTCGTGGCGGCGGCCATGTCGTTGGACAGGTCGATCAGCGAGTCGATGACCTCGCTGTACGCCTGCACGCTCTGCAGGGCGTTGGCGCCCTTGTCGCCGTTGTCGCCGATGAAGGCCTTCTCGCGGATCGCGTCCAGCTGCTGCAGCTTGCTGCTGATCCGCAGGAGGCTGCTTCGGACACCGCGCAGCGACCCGGTGTCGGAGCTCTCGATCTTCCTGGTGGCGTTGTTGAAGCGCTCGACGTAGCCCGCGGTGGTCTCACGCAGGTACTGGACCTCGGAGTCCTTCGGGCCCTCTTCGATGATCGCGCCGGCGGACTTGTCGCGCTCGCTCTGGATCTGCTTGGCGAGGTTGGTCGCCTGCTCCGTCATCTCGGTGAGGAGCTTCATGTCCTCCTGGCGCTGCATGTCCTTCCAGGAGGACTCGATACGCAGCGCGCCCAGCGTGGTCGCGGCGACGACCGGCAGGGCGAGGAGGGACACCAGACGGGTGGAGATACGCCAGTTGCGCAGGGCCATGCGCGAGCCCTGCTTGACGTGCGCGCCGGACGGGACGCGCGGCGCGTACGCGCCGGCCTCGGGCGCGGGTATTCGCGGGGCGTCAGCGGCGGCACCCTGCCTCGACGGTCCGGCCGACTGCGCACCCTGGTTCCCGGAACCACCGTCCCGGGCGGTCATCCCCTGCGGCTCCGGCTCACCCGAGACTCCCCCACGGGCTCCCGGCCCCTGGGGATGCCCGTTGCCATCCCTCTTGAAACGTCCCTGCACTGGCGTCGCAACCTCTGGACCAGGCTCCTGCCGCGAGGCGTCAGGAACGGCGGTCGAGTCGTGCGGGAACCGGGGGCCCCGCGGTCGGTGTCCTACGTGAACCGGCGCCACTTCCCCGTGCAGCCCACCAACAAGCGCCCCTTTGCGCCCGCCGAGCCGGCTGCAGTCCAGCGACGGTCCGTGGAATTCCAGCACAGTGCCGGATCTCCAACAAGGCCCGGGGGTAACAGTGTGACTACCGTGACCCTGTGTGAGTCGACAGGCACGGGGGGTTCAATAACGCCATCGAGATTTCGGACATTTGGTAATGAGCTGCGCGAGTGCGCGCGCTGTCCAGGTAGCACCTGGCGGGCGTTGAATAGACCAATGAGCCATGGAATGACCGTTTTCCTGGATCATGGATCGCTTCAGTTTCAGTTGATTTGTTACATGGGAAGTGACCAACTTCACATCGGGGCCACGGGTGATGGGTCCGGGGGCTGGGAAGGGCGGGCTAGCCTGGCGCTTTACATATCTGTATTCGCCGTAAAGATCCATGCCCCTTCAGATCCGTAGTGGAGAGCGCGCCGATGTTCCGGACCATAGCCAGCACCGCCAACCCCCGCCGGACCACCCTGGTCCACCTCCAGGACGCGGAGGAGCTGCAGCCGGCGACGGTCGAGCACCCGGTGGAGCTCCCGGCGCAGACGGCCAACCCCCGGCGCACCGTGCTGGTGGACGCTCCCCAGAGCTGAGCGCGCCGCGGTCGCGAGGCGTCCCCGAGGGGGCGCCTCTTTTCATGCGCGGATTCTCCTGCGCGGACGCGGCCCGCCCGGCCGCCCATATCCGCAGGCCCCGGCCGTCCGGGGCGGATAGCCTGGAGCGACCAGATCCTCCGGCAAGCAAAGGCAGCAGCATCCCGTGCGCATCGCCAGGTTCTCCCTAGAAGGGAACGTCGCTTTCGGCGTCCTTGAGCGCGACCAGCTCGACATCATCGTCGGCCACCCCTTCGGGGAGGTCGAACGCTCCGGAAAGCAGATCCCCCTGGCCCAGGTGAGGCTGCTGCCCCCGGTCCTGCCCAGCAAGATCGTCGCGGTCGGCCGCAACTACGCCGAGCACGCCGCGGAGCTGGGGAACGAGGTGCCCGAGGCGCCCCTCACCTTCCTCAAGCCCTCCACCTCCGTGGTCGGCCCCGCCGACCCGGTGGTCTACCCGCCCTTCTCCGCCGAGGTGCACTACGAGGCCGAGCTGGCCGTGGTGATCGGCCGGATGTGCCGCGAGGTGCCCGTGGAGCGCGCCGCGGACGTGATCCTCGGCTACACCTGCGCCAACGACCTGACCGCGCGCGACGTCCAGCAGCGGGAGAAGCAGTGGGCGCGGGCCAAGGGCTTCGACTCCTCCTGCCCCCTCGGCCCCTGGATCGAGACCGACCTGGACCCGGGTGACCTCGGCATCCAGTGCACGGTCAACGGTGAACAGCGCCAGCTCGGCCGTACGGCCGACATGATCCGTTCGGTCCCCGAGCTGATCGCGCACATCACCGAGGCGATGACGCTCCTCCCCGGAGACGTCATCCTCACCGGCACCCCGGCGGGTGTCGGTCCCCTGAACGTCGGCGACGAGGTCGCCGTCACCATTGAAGGCATCGGCACTCTCACCAACAAGGTGATCAAGCGTGGCTAGCGCATCCCCCAAGAACGTCCGCGTACGTTTCTGCCCCTCCCCGACCGGCAACCCCCATGTGGGCCTGGTCCGCACCGCCCTGTTCAACTGGGCCTACGCCCGCCACACCGGCGGCACCCTGGTCTTCCGCATCGAGGACACCGACGCCGCCCGCGACTCGGAGGAGTCGTACCAGGCGCTGCTGGACTCCCTGCGCTGGCTGGGCCTGAACTGGGACGAGGGTCCCGAGGTGGGCGGCCCGCACGCCCCGTACCGGCAGTCGCAGCGCATGGACGTCTACGCCGACGTGGCGCGCAGGCTGCAGGAGGCCGGACACGCCTACCGCTGCTACTGCACCGCCGAGGAGCTGGAGGAGCGCCGCGAGGCCGCCCGCGCCGCCGGCAAGGCCTCGGGTTACGACGGCCACTGCCGCGACCTGACCGCCGGGCAGATCGCCGCGTACGAGGCGGAGGGCCGCGCGTCCATCGTCCGCTTCCGGATGCCCGACGAGGTGATCACCTTCACGGACGTCGTCCGCGGCGAGCTCACCTTCCAGCCGGAGAACGTCACCGACTACGGCATCGTGCGCGCCAACGGCGCCCCGCTGTACACCCTGGTGAACCCGGTCGACGACGCCCTGATGGAGATCACCCACGTACTGCGCGGCGAGGACCTGCTGTCCTCCACCCCGCGCCAGATCGCGCTCTACCGGGCGCTGGCCGACATCGGCGTGGGCAACGGCACGGTCCCGGAGTTCGGCCATCTGCCGTACGTCATGGGCGAGGGCAACAAGAAGCTCTCCAAGCGCGACCCGCAGTCCTCGCTGAACCTCTACCGCGAGCGCGGCTTCCTGCCGGAGGGCCTGCTCAACTACCTGGCCCTGCTGGGCTGGTCGCTCTCCGCCGACCGGGACGTCTTCTCGGTCGAGGAGCTGGTGGCGGCCTTCGACGTACACGACGTCGTGGCCAACCCGGCCCGCTTCGACCTGAAGAAGGCCGAGGCCATCAACGCCGACCACATCCGCCGGCTCGACGTGAAGGACTTCACCGCGGCCTGCGCGCCGTGGCTGACGGCCCCGCACGCGCCCTGGCCGGCGGAGGACTTCGACCAGGCGGCCTGGGAGGCCATCGCCCCGCACGCGCAGACGCGGCTCACGGTGCTCTCCGACATCACGGCCAACGTCGACTTCCTCTTCCTGAAGGAGCCGGTGCGGGACGAGGCGTCCTGGGACAAGGCCATGAAGCCGGGCGCGGACGAGCTGCTGCGCACGGCCCGGGAGAAGCTGGCCGCCGCCGGGTCCTGGACCGCCGAGCCGCTGAAGGAGGCCGTGCTGGCCGCCGGCGAGGAGCACGGGCTGAAGCTGGGCAAGGCCCAGGCGCCGGTCCGCGTCGCCGTCACGGGCCGGACGGTCGGCCTGCCGCTGTTCGAGTCCCTGGAGGTGCTGGGGCGCGAGCGCACCCTGGCCCGGGTGGACGCGGCGCTGGAGCGCCTCGCGGCGCAGCGCTGACACCCACTCCCACCTGCACAGACGCCACCACCCCCGGGCCGCGCGCCCGGGGGTGGTGGCGCTTGGCGGCCGGCCCGGCGGCGTCCGCCGGCGCGCCCGGACCCCCCGGTGGATAACCCGTTTTGGAGCACCGCCCGCGATCAGGTAATGTTCTGTCTGTCGCCGAGCGGGGCAGAAAAGCCCGGAGCGGAGCGGCCATCCGAACGAAACCCCCTCAGGGGGTTGAGTTTTGGTGGGGTATGGTGTAATTGGCAGCACGACTGATTCTGGTTCAGTTAGTCTAGGTTCGAGTCCTGGTACCCCAGCGGATCACGTGAGTGATCTCGATCGAAAGATCAAAGCCCCCGTTGTGTAGCGGCCTAGCACGCTGCCCTCTCAAGGCAGTAGCGCCGGTTCGAATCCGGTCGGGGGTACAGATCCTTTTCTTTCCGCCTCCACCTGGGTCGCACCCAGGGGCGGCGACGTTGAGGATCACCAAGGCCCCCGTTGTGTAGCGGCCTAGCACGCCGCCCTCTCAAGGCGGTAGCGCCGGTTCGAATCCGGTCGGGGGTACATTGATCGAGGCCCCGGGTTGCGGAGACGCAACCCGGGGCCTTTTGTTGTGCCATGGCGTACGACGAGGGGCTGGCGGAGCGGATCCGCGAGCGGCTCGGTGCGGAACCGGGCGTCACGGAGAAGCGCATGTTCGGCGGGATCGCCTTCCTGTACCAGGGCAACATGGCGGTCGGCGTGACCGGCGACGATCTCATGGTGCGCGTCGGCCCGGACGCCGCCGACGCGGCGCTGGCCCGGCCGGGGGCGCGCGTCTTCGACATGACGGGACGGCCGATGCGCGGCTGGGTCGTCGTCGCGGGCGACGCCGTCGCCGAGGACGACGCCCTGGGTGACTGGGTCGACGAGGGACGCGCCTTCGCCGCGACCCTGCCGCCCAAGTAGCACCGGCGGGCACCGCGGGGGGCCGGTTCAGCCTCCGTTCAGCTCGGGCGCCGCACACTGGGCGGGCAGAGAGAGGAGCGGACCGTGACACGCAGGGTGAAGTGGATCGTCACCGCCTCGATCGCCGTCGCGCTGGCCGGGACCGGCGCCGGTATCGCGATGGCGGGGGCGGCCGGCGACGACGACGGACGCGAGGTCCCTATCACCGGTGCGGCGCTGGAGCGCGCCTCGGCCGCGGCGCTCGCGCACACCGGCGGGGGTTCCGTGACCGGTACCGAGACCGGCGACGAGGAGGGCTACTACGAGGTCGAGGTGACGCTCGCGGACGGCACCCGGACGGACGTACACCTGGACCAGAACTTCAAGGTGCTGGGCGACGAGCAGGACGGCGCCGACGACACGGACGGCGGCGAGGGCTGAGCGGACCGCCGGGCGCGGGCAGGCGGCGGCACGGGAGAATCACCCCATGCGCGTGCTGGTCGTCGAGGACGAGGAGCTGCTCGCGGCCGGGCTCCGCGAGGGGCTCGAGGCCGAGGGGTTCGCCGTGGACACCGCCGCCACCGGGACCGACGGGCTGTGGCTGGCCCGCGAGCAGCCGTACGCCGCGATCGTGCTCGACGTGATGCTCCCGGGGATCGACGGCTACCGGCTGTGCGCCACGCTGCGCGCCGAGGGCGTGTGGACCCCGGTGCTGATGCTGACGGCGCGCGACGCCGAGCGGGACGAGGTGCACGGCCTGGACGCCGGCGCCGACGACTATCTGGCCAAGCCCTTCAGCTACGCCGTGCTGGTCGCCCGGCTGCGGGCGCTGCTGCGGCGCGACACCCACGAGCGGCCCGCGCAGCTCGGCGCGGGTGATCTGGTGCTGGACCCGGCCGCGAAGACGGTCCGCCGGGGCGGTACGGAGATCGGTCTGACGGCACGGGAGTTCGCGCTGCTGGAGCTGATGCTGCGGCGGCGCGGGGAGACCCTGTCCAAGCACGAGATCCTCGGCCAGGTCTGGGACTTCGCCTTCGAGGGCGATCCCAACATCGTCGAGGTGTACGTCCGCCGCCTGCGCAACAAGGTCGACCGCCCCTTCGGGCGCGCGGCGATCGAGACGGTGCGCGGCTCCGGCTACCGGTTGGACGAGCATGGCGGGTGACCGGCGCGCATGGCACCTCGGCGTCCGGCTGCGTACAGTCCTCGCCGCGGTCCTCGTCGTGGCGGCCGGGCTGACCGCGGGGGCGGTGGCGCTGGTCGTGCTGCTGCGCGCCGAGCTGACCGGGGACGTGGAGGAGGCGGCGCGGGGACAGGCCGCCGGCATCGCGCGGGAGATCGCGGCGGGGCGCGGGGGCGTGCCGGCCGACGCGGCGGTGCACGACGAGCAGTTCGTACAGATCCTCGACGAGCACGGGAACGTCGTAGAAGCAGGACGCAACGTGGCCGGGCTGCCCGCGCTCGCCCGGCTCGGGCCCGGGGAGTCGGCGCAGGTGGACACGCCGCTGGACGACGAGCGGTTCCTCGTGGTCGCCGCCGGTGCGCGGCAGCCGGCCGGTGAGCAGCGCACCGTGCTGGTGGGGCGGGCGCTGCTGGGCGTGAACGACACCACCGCGCTGGTGGAACGGCTGCTGCTGTTCGGGCTGCCCCTGCTGCTGGTGCTGACGGCCGGTGTCACCTGGTGGTCGGTGGGCCGGGCGCTCGCGCCCGTGGAGGCGATCCGGCGGGAGGTCGACTCGATCTCCGCCGCCGAACTGCACCGCCGGGTCCCGCTGCCGCGCGCACGCGACGAGATCGCCCGGCTGGCGGCGACCATGAACCGGATGCTCGACCGGCTCATGGACGCCCGCGACAGCCAGCGCCGCTTCATCTCCGACGCCTCGCACGAGCTGCGCTCGCCCGTCGCCTCGCTGCGCCAGCACGCGGAGGTGTCGCTCGCGCATCCGCAGCGCACCCCGCGTACCCCGCTGGCCCGTGTGGTGCTGGCGGAGTCGCTGCGCATGCAGCGGCTCGTGGACGATCTGCTGCTGCTGGCGCGGGCGGACGAGCGGGCGCTCGGCACGGTCAGCGAGCCGCTGGACCTGGACGACCTGGTCTTCGAGGAGGCGGCGCGGCTGCGTGAGCGGACCGGGCTGCGGATCGACACGAGCGGGGTCTCGGCCGCCCGGGTCGGCGGCGACGCGGCGGCCCTGCGGCGGATGCTCTCCAACCTCGGCGACAACGCCGCCCGGCACGCCCGCGAGCGCGTCGCGTTCACGCTGGGCGAGGTGGACGGCGAGGCGCGGCTCACGGTCTCCGACGACGGTCCCGGCATCCCCGAGGCCGACCGGGAGCGGGTCTTCGAGCGGTTCGTACGGCTGGACCCGGCGCGCTCACGTGACGGCGGCGGCAGCGGACTGGGCCTGGCGATCGTGGCGGAGGTCGTCGCGGCGCACGGCGGCCGGGTGGAGGTGGCGGACAGCGCCTGGGGCGGCGCCCGGTTCGAGGTCACGCTGCCGGCGCGGGGGTGAGCGGCGCGGCGGGGCCCGCGTTCCCGCTGAGCGTTCAGCGTCCTGTCAGGGGTGCGGTGCCATGGTCGGAGCAGGCCCTACGAAGGAGGCCGACCGTGCTTCGTACCCCCGCCGCCTGCGCCGCACTCGCGACCGCCACCGTGCTCGCCGCGTGCACCGGATCGCCGCCCGACCCCGCCAAGGACGCGCGGGCCGCACCCACGACCGGGTGCGTCCACGTCGTCGACGAGGCCACCGGCCGCGAGCAGCCGGAGTGCCTGCCGATCGCACCCGACAGCAAGCGGGTCGACCTCGCGGCACCCGTCTTCTCCACCCCGCTGGCCGTCGACAACCCGCTCTTCCCGGCCGCCCGTGTCCGGCAGGCGGTGTACGGCGGGCAGGTGGACGGCGAGCCGTTCCGCACCGAGGTGACGCTGCTGCCCGCGACCAAGACGATCACCTGGCGCGGCGAGCCGGTGCGTGTGCTGGTCAGCCAGTACACCGCGTACTCCGCCGGACGGATCGTGGAGACGGCGTACGACTGGTACGCCCAGGCCGACGACGGCTCCGTGTGGTACTTCGGCGAGGACGTCTTCAACTACGAGGACGGCGTCGTCGCCGACACGGAGGGCACCTGGCAGGCCGGCCGCGACGGACCCGCCGCGATGATCATGCCCGGGCGGCCGCAGGCGGGCGACGTCTACCGTCCGGAGAACGTGCCCGGCCGGGTCTTCGAACAGGTCACCGTCAAGGAGGCCGGCAAGACCGTGGCCGGACCGTACGGCCCGGTCGACGGCGCCATCCTGGCGGGTGAGCTGCACATGGACGGCAGCCGGGAGGACAAGGTCTTCGCCCCGGGGTACGGCGAGTTCTCCACCGGCACCCCGAGCAGCGAACTGGAGCAGGTCATGCTCGCCGTCCCCGGCGACGCCACGCCGGGCCCGCTGCCCGCACGGCTTCGAGCCCTGATGGACGCCCGGGGCACGGCTGCCACCACGGCGGCGTGGCAGGCGTACCGGGCCGCCGACCGGATCCCGGCGCTGCTGGTGCGCCAGATGGACCGTGACCTGGCCGCCCTCGCCAAGGGCGACAAGGACGCGGCCCTGCGGGTGCAGCAGAACATCACCGACCTGCGGCTGCGCTACGAACCGGTCACCACCGTGGACCGCGCCCGGCTAGCCCTGTGGGCGCGGCAGCTGGGCACCGACGCCCGGGCGGACGAGGCCGGCGACGTGGCCGCGTCGGTCGCGGCGCTGGAGCTGGTCTGGGAGCGCGTGGGTCCGACGCTCACGGCCGGACAGCGGGCCGACATCGCCGGTCTGCTGCATGCGGCCCGCCAGGCGGCGGACGCCGAGGACAGCGCGGCGGCGTCGACCGTCTCCGGGCGGCTGGCGGACGCGGTGAGCGGGCTGGGCTGAGGGTTCCGGGGCCCTGATCCGCACGCGCGGATCAGGGCCCCGCGCCGTCTCAGGGGCGGGCGGGGCCCGCGCCGGCGCCGGTGGAGGTGATCTCCGCCAGGTCGGCGGGAGTCAGCTCCAGGCTCGCGGCGCCGATCCAGCCGGCGACCTGGGCAGGGGTGCCTGCGCCCACGATGGCGCCAGTCGTCGTCCGGCAGGTTCGCCACCCGGTCGGCGGAGAGTGCCGCCCCAGCCGAACCGCCAGCCCGGTCCGGCCACCGGTACGGCGCGGACCGGCGTTCGTCGGACGCATCGGAAGGCCCGCCCTCACCCGTAGCCGGGCGTGCCGGGCACGGTGTCCGTGTACGGGCTGGCGGGCTGGGGGACCTCCACCAGGGCGGTGACATCCAGGGCGTTGGCCGCGGCAGGGGTGCCCAGGGTGCCGCGCGGGTGCCAGCGGCCCGTGACCGTGACCCAGGTGTCGGCGGGCGGGGCGGGGACGCCGTGCATCTCGATCTTCCGGGCCTGCGAGTCGGCGGCGCAGCAGGCGATCACCAGCCGGGTGAGCTGCCAGGAGCCGCCCCGGCCCGGGGTGACGAAGCCCGTCAGCTGGACGGTCCGGCCCTTCAGGCTCTGCTTGCGGTCGTGCTGGGCGCGCAGCGTGAACTCCGACAGCGGCATCGGCACGGTGTCGCCGGCCGGCATCGGGGCGAAGCGGAGTTGCGTGTCGGGGGTGCGCGGGGAGGCGGAGGCCGCGGTACGGGCGCTGTCGCGGCCCGCGGTGTACGAGCCCAGGGGCGCGGGCGGGTGCAGCAGCAGGAGCAGGGCCGGGAGCAGCATCAGCCAGGCGGTGCGGGGCAGGGCGGTGTGGTCGTGGTCGCTGTGCTCGTGGTCGCCGTGGTCGTTGTCCTGGCCGCCCTTTTCGCGGCCGCCGTGCAGCAGCCCCAGCAGGCCCAGCGCCGCCAGCGCCGCGCCGGACACGATCAGCGGCAGCCGCAGGCCCTCCTTGACGTACCGCAGATACAGCTCCGTGGCCACCGTGACGTGCAGCAGCGCGCAGCCGACGAGGATCAGCAGCAGGGGGCGGGCGAGGCGCGTCACAGCAGCCACCACCCCGTGAGCGAGCCGCACACCACGGCGACCACCAGCGTGGCGGTGCAGAAGCGGGCGGCGAAGCCCCGGCCGAACGTGCCGGCCTGCAGGGCGATCAGCTTCAGGTCCACCATCGGGCCGACGACCATGAACACCAGCCGCGCGGTCGGCGAGAAGCCGGTGAGCGAGGCCGCCACGAACGCGTCGGCCTCCGAGCAGATGGACAGCACCACCGCCAACGCCGCCAGGAACAGCACCGACAGCCACGGCGAACCGGCGAACGCGTCGAGCACGCCCGGCGGCACCGTCACGTTGAAGGTGGCAGCCGCCATGGCGCCGACGACCAGGAACCCGCCCGCGTGCAGGAAGTCGTGCCCCGCACCGTCGCGGAACTCCGCCCAGCGGCCGCCGTGGTGGACGGCGCCCGCCCGGCGGGGCAGCCGCAGCCACTCCTCCTTGCCGAGCCGCAGCCACAGCCACCCCATCGCCATGGACGTGGCCAGCGAGGCGGCCAGCCGGGCCGCGACCATCTCGGGGCTGCCGGGGAAGGCGATGGCCGTGGCCGTGAGCACGATCGGGTTGACGGCTGGGGCGGCCAGCAGGAACGCCAGCGCGGCCGGAGCCGGCACGCCCCGCCGCATCAGGCTGCCGGCGACCGGCACCGAGGCGCACTCGCAGCCGGGCAGCACCACACCCGCGCAGCCGGCCACCGGCACGGCGAGCGCGGGCCGCTTCGGCAGCACCCGGGTCAGTGCCCGCGGGGGCACGAAGGCGCTGATCGCACCGGACACGAGCGTGCCGAGGACCAGGAACGGCAGCGCCTGCACGACGATCGCCACACAGACGGTCTGCCAGGCCTCGAACCCCGGATGGCGGAGCAGGCCGGCACGGACGGCCGTCAGGACGACCGCGGCGAGCACCGCGAGGGCGACGGCGGCCGTACGCCGGCGGCGGCCGCGGCGCGGCCGCCCGGTGTCCGGGGCCCCGGGCGCCAGGACGGGCGCGGGCGGGGCGACTTGCTGCAATTCGCTCACGGTTTCTCCGTGATGTGTTGATTTATACGTGAATCACCTGCACCGTATCCCCGCACCCGCGCCGCACGCGGGCCCCACGCCGCGCACCCGCCGACCGCGTGACGCGCGAGGCCCGGAGCCGTGATCCGCCGAGATGCGTACCGCCCGAAAACTCCTAGGCTCGACTCAGCCCCACCCGCCCTTGACGGGAAGGTCCTCCAACATCCGGCCCGAGGAGTCACGACCATGGCGGGAGTGGACGCGGACGCGGCCAGACGGATGGCCGGCACGCTCTTCATCGAAAGGTCCTGGCGCAGCCCCAGCTCCACCCGGTTCTGGGTGCTGCTGGTGCTGGCCGCCGTCATCGCGGGCGCGGGAGTCGTGGGCGACTCGACCGCCACCGTGATCGGCGCGATGATCGTCGCCCCGCTGATGACGCCCATCCTCGGCAGCGCGCTGGCGCTGGTCCTCTCCGAGCGCTCCCAACTGGTGCGCAGCGCCCTGCTGGTGCTGGGCGGGGCGGTGGCGGTGGTGTTGATCGGCATGCTGCTCGGCTGGATCGTCGCGCCGCCGGACGCGTTCGCGTCGAACAGCCAGGTCTCCTCCCGGATCAGCCCCCGGCTGATCGACCTCCTCGCCGCCCTGGCCACGGGCACGGTCGGCGCGTTCGCGCTCGTACGCACCGACATCTCCGACACCCTGCCCGGCGTCGCGATCGCCATCTCCCTGGTGCCGCCGCTGGCCGTCACCGGGCTGCTGATCACGGTGGGGCGCTACCACGACGCGAGCCAGTCGGCGCTGCTGTTCGCCACCAACGTCGCCGCGATCGTCGCCACCGGCACGATCGTCTTCCTCGCCTACGGCGTGCGCGCGGGCGCGCAGGAGGCGGGCATGCCCGTGGGCGACTTCCGCGGCCGCAGTATCGCCGCGGTCGTCGCGGTGCTCCTGCTCATCGCCGTGCCCCTGACCACGGGCACGCTCGCCGTCGCCCGGGACCGCTCGCTGGCCGCGCAGGCGCGGCCGGTGGCGGAGCTGTGGGCCGAGACCGGGAAGTGGCAGATCGCGTCCGTCGAGGCCCGTAACGGGATCGTGGTGATCGGCGTCCTCGGACTGCCGCCGCAGCCCGCGCCGACGGCCCTGCGGACCGCCCTCGACCGCAACGGGATGAGCGACGCGGATCTGGAGCTGCACCTGGTCGGCGGGCGCACGCACTGGTGCCCCGCGGACGCCTCGACGTGCTCGACGCCGGAGACAGGGCGGCTGTGACCGGCTACTCCGGGAGCGCGGGGCCGCCGCCGGCGTAGCCGAAGCGGCGGGCCGACTCCTCCGCGTCCGCGAGCCCGCGCAGGGCGAGCAGCACCGGCTCGTAGAGCACCGAGACCGCCACCGCGCCCTCCACCTGCTCGGCGGGGGTGGGGAACGACTCGACGATGGCCAGGTCCGCCGGGGCCAGCTGCGCGGCGGCCCGCGCGTACGGCAGCAGGTACTCCACGCCGTACGGATAGCCGAGCCGGGCCAGCGTGGCCGCGGCGGCGACGAGCCTGCGGTACGCGGGCGACCGGTCGCCCATCTCGGTCGAGAAGCCCCAGCCGAGGCGCTCCAGCAGCGCGTCCACCTCGCGGCGCGCGCGTTCGGTCTCGGGGGCGCCGGGGTCGGGCTGGGGGTCGTGGGGCAGGGACCAGACGGCCGTGCCGATACGGGCGTTCTGGCCGAGGGTGTCGTCGTCGACGGCCTTCAGCACCTCGCGGGCGGCGGCGACGGGGACGCGGCCGATCTGGATCAGGGCGCGGACCAGGCGCAGGCGGCGGAGGTGGTCCTCGGTGTAGTCGGACTGGGTGGCGGTGACGCGGCGGCCCGGCGGGAGCAGGCCCTCCCGGAGGTAGTACTTGATCGTGGCGGTGCTCACGCCGCTGCGCTCGCTGAGCTCGGCCAGTCGCATGTCTCTCGGCCCTTTCCGGTATCCCCTTGCGGTCGCGCTTGGAGAGTGGCACTATCCAATCATAGATAGCGGCACTATCCAACGGGGCGGCGGAGGCCGCGGGCAAGGGGAGCCAGTCATGGGTGCGAAGCCGGTCTACGAGCGGTTGACCGCGGATGCGCGGGGGGACGTGGTGGTGTTCCTGATCGGGATGCGGATCAACCGCTTCCGGTCGGTGCGGAGCTGGCTGCCGGCGTTCCGGGCGATGCCTCGGATGCTGCGGGAGCTGTCGCGGGATCCGGAGAGCGGGCTGCTGCACCATGTCCTGCTGACGGCGAATCCCCGGGTGTTCTACGTCGTGCAGTACTGGTCGTCGAAGGAGAAGCTGCTCGAGTACGCCTCGCGGACGGACCGGGAGCACAGGCCCGCGTGGGCGGCGTTCAACCGGGCTGTGCGGGTGGGGCGGGGGGCGGTGGGGATCTGGCACGAGACGTACGAGGTCCCTGCGGGGCGGTACGAGAACCTCTACTACGGGATGCCGCCGTGGGGGCTGGGGGCGGCTCACGGGGTCGTGCCTGTGGCGCGGCGCGGGGAGCGGGCCGCGGACCGCCTCGCGGCGGGCGACACGGCGTAACGGCCTTCGCTGCCCCCGTCACGTCCCGCTGCGGGGGCTCCGCCCCCGACCCCCGTTCGCGGGCTGCGCCCGCGCCGCGCCTGAACGGCGCTCGCCCTCAAACGCCGGGCAGGCTGGTTTCGGCCCGCTCCCCGTGACGCCTGGTAACCGAAGTTCCGGCGCTGCGCGCCTCGCCCTCAAACGCCGGGCAGGCTGCGTATGCCCCCTCCCCGTGCTGCCTGGTGACGGCCCTGTCGGCGCTGCGCGCCTCGCCCTCAAACGCCGGGCAGGCTGAAAACCGACCGGCCGCCGGACCAGCGCGAGCGCCAGCACAACCCGCCCCAACCCACCGGCAACCCCAGCCCGCTGACAAACACCGCCCGCCGGCAAACCCCAGCCCGTCCGGCGTTTGAGGACTTCGGGCGAAGCCCGAAACGCGCCGCAGGCGCACGCACGACCGCAGGACACAGCCCGGCGCAGCCG